>NZ_OZ061317.1 GCF_964063325.1 Hafnia alvei | reverse complement strand
TTAAACAAACGACCTCCAGAAATCCTGTGAGTATTCATAAGGATATCTTTCAACTCTGCCGAGTCTGCCTTAGTTTTTAAAAGCAATACTATCTCGCAGTTCGCTACAATCTCTTCTGTGGAATATCCAGGCCCAGGGGTAACCTTACAGGCCCCTTTCACACGTCCAGTTGGAGATGAAGATCTATCGCTAGCTTTATAAAGAGTCAGTTTGGGTACACCAGAAACCCAATCAGCAGACTTAAAACCAAAAGCGAATTCAATGTCTTGACCGATTTTTCGCTCAAGAGAGTGAACAAAACCACCAATTGCTGTTATTGCTGGGAAGCCTGCAGCTACCATTCCGGAAGATATGTTCATGCCTTCGCAACGAGCTGTAAGCTGCACGAAATCCCCTCGCCAATTTCCCTGTGCGATTTTTGCAGGTCCTCTACATAACATCCGAACAGCACCGCTTTGCATGAGTAAAGCTTCACCGTGATTAGCCATCGCCGCAGGTGTCGGCTGAATAACCCATTTTTTAAATAGGAGGTTCTGCTCGTAAAGCCGCTTATATAGCTCGTGTATGACCCCCATGCTCGCAACGGGTGAAACGCTAATATATTGATCATTGCGCCAATCAGTTGGAATCAAAAGTTGTTTCAGTTGAGGATCTTTAATGTCAGGCAACTGTGGCTCAAGCGAAAAATCATTAGGGAGTTTTGCCACCGCTTCTCGCCATATTTTCATTTCTGCAGCGCTGACCGGGGCGGCCCACATTTCCCTGCGCATTTCAATTGTCTGTGAACAAATCATCGAAGGCGGAACTTTGCCCACAATCTTTGCGGCAATAGCTGAGGACTTAATGCGTGCGTTGAACATCTTAGGTGCGTGCGTAGCTATCATGTGTCTAACTCCAATAAAACGACGAATTGGGCTTATTAACTACCCTAACCTTTGAATCCTGATACCCAGCCTTGGCTGAGCATCAAGCCTGCCAAACGTCGCAGTTCTTTTTCATTTTGGAGATTAAACAAGGAGTTAACCGTTATATTATCAGTGTCTTCGTAATACATTACGGTCATTGTCGAGTCTTCCGAGAAAGAGCATTGAGCATTAAATTCGCCGTGTTCGTATTGGGCATCAACAGAGAAGCTATTTTTGTTATAACCGGCGTTTTCTTTGTACTCTTTAATTGCTTCACGAATTGCGAATGCGAGCTTTGCAGCTTGCTCGCTTTCTTCATTAGCAATTTGACCAATGATGAAATCTTGAATGGTATCTTTCATGGCTCAATTTCCTTTTATGCTGCCGCCTGCCTATCAGGTGGACAGTGTGGATGTTAATAAGAGGACATCCACTTTTACTATATTACGACTTCTATCACTTCACTCATCTATCATCGATTCCAACATGTAAAATGTTTGTCCGTTATGTTCATGTTTGGATAAAAAGAACGGAGTCTCAGAAGCAGATTTTTCATTTTTTTTACTACGACAAACTTTGAAGCTTCGTAAGTTTACTGGTGCGCCTTCAGTAGTAATATCACCTGCGACGTCTACAGATGGGCTATCAGTCGTAATAGAAATATGGCCTTCAGTTGTTTCGATAGTGCCTTTCATGACTTTCTCCATATGATGATGTTTTACTTATTATGGTTAGTATATCACCGATTATCACACAAGTCATTAAATCATGATTTAATGAAAGCATGATTTAATTCATGTTTTTATATATATAATTCATTGTGTTATATTTTTCATGTTTTATTGAAATCATTAAATCATGATTTAATGTTGTGGCTAAATGTAAGCTATGTCATAGTGAATGAATTACGTGATTGCTATAATGAAATCATGATTTAATGAAGGGGTGATGTGATGGGAAAGGTTATATCGATTGTTGGCCAGAAGGGTGGTGGTTCAAAAAGTACTGATGCTAGAACGTTAGCCGTTGGATTTACTGATGCTGGATGGAAAACGCATTTAGCTGATATAGATACGAAGCAACAAACTTCCTTGAAGTGGGCGGAACGACGTGAAAAAAGTGGTCTGAGCCAAATTGATTGCGCTCTATATCGTCGTGTAGAAACCGCTATTAGAATGAAAGATAGTTGCCATCTGCTCATTATTGATGGACGTCCTGCCGCTGAAACTACATCTCTCGATGTTGCTGATGAATCTGATCTTGTCATTATCGCTACTGGTACCACTATTGATGATCTCGAGCCATCGCTCGAATTGGCGCGTGAGTTGATTAAAAAAGGCATTGATAAGGAGAAAATTGTATTTGCAGTCGCGAAATCTCCTTCGCCATCTCAAGGCGAAAAAGCTCAGGACACTATAAGAGCGTGGGGCTATAAAGTTCTTAATACAGTCATACCATTTAAAACCAGCTATGGAGAAGCTCTTGACGCAGGAAAGGCGTTGCATGAAACACCATTCAAATCGCTAAACGAAACAGCAAAGCAAATGATAGAAGAAGTTCATGATATAATTAATTCATGATAGCATGATTTAATTATTTCATTTTAGGTTGAGAGGTTATCTATGAAGGGCCCAAAAAATACAATCAAAATCGAACCTCCAAAAGAGGATGAGCCAACTCTGGATGTAACTGGGAAAGGTGCTGCACCGGATTCATCTGTAAAACCAATCCAGATAAAAGTTCCAGTGTCTAAGCATAAAGAAATGAAGGCTTATGCAGCAGAGCAGGGGATATCGATGACGGATATGCTTCTAGCAGGCTATGATATGTATAGGAATAAAATGAAATAATGAAAGTATGATTTCATGATTTCATTATTACAAAAATGATTAATTTTCAGTTGTTTACGGCTCCCAATCTCGCAGGCTGGGAGCCGTAGTGCTCTGATGCTAGTCGTCGTCAGGAAACATACTATTACTGTTAGACCGAGTCTTAATGACGTTGATATCTTCTTCAGATTTAGTGGGTTCGCTCTTAAAACCTTTACTTTTCTCTGCAGTCACCGACTGACCAAGGCGATTAAGTATTGTTTCTACCATCGCATCATCGGGTGAAAATGCATCTGGAATTACGCTACTTATAATTCGTTGAATATCCCTGATGGTTATGTCTTTAGTTGCTAGTTCGGCTATCAGATTAGGAATGCGGCGGTCTATTGCTGCTAAAGCAGCGCCAGTTAACAGAAATGCCCGCATAGTTCGACCTCGCTCTTTTAGACGAGTTTCGTCTAGTAAATCGCTGGCTAACTTATCTCCTATCTCTTCTGTCGGATATAAATTAAACGCTATCTTACGGGCACCATCTGTATTAGCCATTGCTGCTTCCTTCCTTCATTTCTAGCATGCCAAGAACCAGATCAAACTGTGGATTATCACTTGTATAAAAACGAGCGGCTGGGATGTTTGTATTCTTCTGGATATCTTCAGCAATCAATTTCGCGCCCCCTCCTACACACATGATATGTGTATAACCGTTAAACCGATCTATAACATTGAGCACACGATTTACAAGGAGTTTCTTTTTAGCTTCAATTGCGTTAATGACTTGAGTTCTCATCTCGGCATCTGGTAAACGGTGTTCTAACCAACCGTTCTCATCGCGATTTATGATCATCTTATCAGCCTGAAGTGAGCTGATACGAGTATATGATGCCAGTACATTTTTTATGTCATTGGTGATGATAGAAACGCCGATTTTAGGATCGCACCACGTATTGGTTATACCAGACATTTTGCTGCGTACATGGGATACATCCAGTGTCGTACCCCCTAAATCAACAATAAGCAGTGAATCATCATCCTCAAGCCCTGTGAGCACGTTAAATCCTGCAGGTATACTCTCCGGCAGTACTGATACCTTACCTATTGAAAACCCTGATTTATTTCCCTGTAGAGAGACAGTTCGTTTCACGCTGTTTTTCTTACGCGTGATGTTTTCAGTTTTAGGCTGGAAGTCTGAATCAAGATACTCGGATAGTGGGAGAGTTACGACAACGTCGATGTCCTGCGGCTTAATTCCTGATTGGAGTAAGGCGTGATGGATAGCCACTGTATTGACAAGACTGTATTGATAGCGTGTTTCGGTTGTAACAACAGCGTCAACGCTGCCTGGATCAAAGCTAAATTTCTCACCCTCGATTTCATAGTTGGCAGATATTTGATCGCTGAATAAATTTAGCGACCATTCCGGTTTAAAACTGTTAGGACTGATAAAGGTTTTAACTTCACCATTATCTTTCCAAGCGAGCTTAATGTTCGTAGAACCGTCATCAACATATATACGCATCATAAACCTCAAAAAGTCACTAATCATGTTTAAAATACACATATATATTACTATGTATACATATATGTGTTCTTGTTGGGATTTTACAGGCTTAGTGAGTGGTTGTAAATCTCATATCAATACATATATGTGTTTTTAAGTATTATCATATGAGCATTTTATGGTTGATGTTTTTTAGTTGCGCACACCTACATGTCATATATATGACATGTAGGTGTCTTTTGTTAACGAGCTATCTAGCGTGTGACCTGAAGCGTTCTCTGGGGGGTTATGACAAGGCTGCGATAGGGAGATCTTTCCATTGCGTCGTATATGCTGGCGATAGCATTTCTCTTTTCATCCTCCAGCCTTTCTCAATCCCCTGTCCGCCAAACCATACTTTTCCGACACCTGTGCTGTTAATGCGATCGACAACTTTCATCAGTTGTTCACTGTTCGCGCGCGGCGGCGTCTCATCAAACATGTCTATCTGTCCCGGACGACTGCAGAAATCATTGAGCATGATCCCCGCTTTTTGATAGCGATATCCATCCCGCCAGATTTGAGACAGCGCTTTCATCGCAGCTGCGACAATATCGCGCGTATCCTGTGTGGCCAACATCATGATCTGATTAGCACTGTTGCCGTACTGCGGCTCGTTGGCATACGGACTGGTACGCAGAAAAACGCTAACGTGGCGGCAATACTGCTTTTCCTCACGCAGCTTTTCAGCAGCACGTTCGGCGTACTGACATATCGCTTGTTTCATGTCCTGCAGCTGCGTGATGCGTTCTCCAAAACTACGGCTGCAGATGATTTGCTGTTTTGCCGGCAGCGCTTCAATCGATATACAGGGTATGCCGTTTAACTCTCTGATGGTTCTCTCAACAACGACGCCGAATGTTTTCTTCATCAACTGCAAGTTCGCGTCAGCCAGCTGCAGGACCGTTTCGATACCCATTAAGCGAAGTTTTGCTGACAGCTTGCGTCCAATTCCCCATACCTCGTCGACCGGAAGCAGCGCCATCAGTTTGCGCTGACGTATGCGGTCGCTTAAATCGACGACGCCTCCCGTGGCGGGCCAGGTCTTTGCTGCGTGGTTGGCTAACTTGGCCAACGTCCGCGTTTGTGCGATACCAATGCCACAGGTTAGGCCCGTTCGTTGGGCTACGGTCGCCCGAACTCGTCGTCCATAATCAAGATACGGCTCGCTGGCATCGATGCCGGCTATCTGTAGAAATGCCTCATCAATACTATAAATTTCCAGCGACGGTGCCAGTGACTCTAATATCGACATTATCCTGTGGCTGATGTCGCCATATAACGCGTAATTCGAACTGAAACAGGCTATCTGATGCTGTTGAATCAATGCCTTAGCTTGAAAGAATGGGGCGCCTCGTTTGATGCCGAGTGCTTTCGCCTCTCTGTTCGCTGCGACAATCGCGCCGTCGTTGTTGCTAAGCACGATCACCGGTTTTCCCTTCAAGTCGGGCCTAAACAGTTGTTCGCAGCTGGCGTACATCGCATTTACATCGCAGAGCAGGAACATATTAACTTTTGTCCAGCGTATGAATTGCGTGCGTGACTACCCCAAAGATATCCAACTCGTCAGGATCGACAAATATTGGGCTGTAAGCACTGTTCATCGGCTGCAAGCAGAGCTGCGGATGTGTGCAAAGCCGCTTAACCGTGAATTCTCCGTCCACTGCAGCGATGACCGTATCTCCGTGAGACGGTGTCAGGGCGCGGTCTACCACCAATAAATCGCCTGACAAAATGCCCGCTTCAACCATTGATTCACCCTGCGCACGAACGAAGTATGTCGCTGAAGGGTGACGGATACAGAAATCATTTAAATCGAGCTGCGCTTCAATGTAGTCCTGAGCCGGAGAAGGAAAACCGGCCGCGCAGGTATCGCTAAAAAGTGGCAGTTGAAGGCGTGAGGTTGTAATGGCCGTGATGATTTCTGCTTTCATTGTTAAAACTCATAATACTGTATGGATTACCAGTATTATGAGCGGGAATGTTCCTATATGGCAAGTTGGGAAAATTCCTTTTTCCTAATGACGTGTTTTAACTGAAAAAGAATTCGCCATTTTATCTTCCGGTGGCTCAAAAAATAAACAATTGAAGGTTTCTCTTGTCACATCCCTCTCTCGATCGGTTACGGGCAGGTTATCCACAATGTTCTGCAGTCATTATGTGGATAGTCCGTCCTGTGCCGTGCCCGCACTTTAGCCGGGCGGCTGCGTCGTCAAGGGAAGCTATCGCCGGTGCTCGCCCGTTCCTGACGTTAACGGCGCATTCAGCCCGTTAACGTCACGCTGCGGCCTGCGCGCCGCCCCTGACGTCTTCGCCAAAAGCCCGTCTGTTGTGGGGGCACGGCACAGAAGGGTGCCGGATGCTGAGGATATTTCTATGTTGAAACCTGATGTAACCGCGCGGTCAATGACAATCGCTGCCTTTAAAAGCCGACTTTCACGCTACCCCGACGATGCCTTGTGTTGCGGGACGTTCTGGCTGGCCGACGACTTTTTATCCCTCGACGACACGCTCGATGAATACATGATTGAAGCGGCTATGGAGCGTGCGCAAGACAGCCATGATGCCAATATCGGATTAAATTGGGACGCTCTGCAGTGTGCGATTGATGAGGTCAAATCCGTATGAATACGTGGCTTGTTGGATTCGCCGTTGAAATCAGCGGCGTGGAAATGATGGTTTACCATATGGTTTCTGCGCAGACCCCGGAGCTTGCCGAGGCGGGAGCAATGATGATGGGACGCACGTGGTGGGAGGACGGAAAAACTGTTCACGAAGGGTACAGCTGGCGCTGGCCATGCGGGAGTGTTTGGTTTAACAGCATCATTTTGCTCGACGATGTTGAGAACAGTATTGTGCGTGGGCTGAAGTTCCTTGATGCATGGCCTGTGACCGGAACACTGGACGACCCCGTCATCTGTGACGAATACGGTAATGACTGGCGGGAAATAACCCGCTAATTCAGACAGGGCAGAGTGACTGCCCTGTTCTTCGACGTCTGTATATAAGGATGTCGCAACGCTCCTCATCCACGCCGCTGCGCGGGGGACTCCACTGCACGGTGCCAGTGTGCCGCAACCGGTGGCCACGGGGCGGGCGTTTTCTCCGCGCCTGTTCGGCGTCGTTGTGATTTTACGCCATCCAGACGCCCTTTAAGGATCGCCCTTCAAGCCGCTTTCGCGGCATATCCTCGCCGTCAAAAAGCCGACGACTCCGGTATTCCACGGTCAGCTTGACCCGTTACCGGTCACGGCCTACAGGCCCCGTGCAGTAGGGAACGGGAGCCGTGGCGGCTCCCTCCTGCGGGCACCCTAACCCGAGGAGACTTTCTTATGTCACGATTTGTGCAGGGCAATTGCGTCGAAATTATGGCTGGCTTTCCAGACAACGCCGTCGATTTTATTCTCACCGATCCTCCGTACCTTGTCGGCTTTCGCGACCGTCAAGGCCGAACGATTGCGGGTGACGTCACGGACGAATGGTTACAGCCAGCTTGTCATGAGATGTATCGCGTACTGAAAAAAGACGCGCTGATGGTCAGCTTTTACGGCTGGAACCGTGCCGACCGCTTTATTGCTGCGTGGAAAGCCGCAGGGTTTAGCATTGTGGGGCATTTCGTTTTCACTAAAACTTACACGTCAAAATCGGCCTACGTCGGCTACACACATGAATGCGCTTACATACTGGCGAAAGGCCGCCCACGCTTGCCACAACACCCGTTGCCTGATGTGCAAGGTTGGAAATACAGCGGCAATCGGCATCATCCGACCGAGAAGCCCGTCACGAGCTTACAACCGATCATCGAGTCTTTTACCGCCCCTGGCGCGATTGTGTTAGACCCCTTTGCAGGCAGCGGTTCGACCTGCGTCGCGGCCCTTCAAGCTGGACGTCGTTACATCGGCATCGAGCTCCTTGAGCAGTATCACAAAGCAGGGCGCGCCCGTCTTATGACGGTCCAGCGTGCCATGCAACAACCCGCCGCAAATGATGAATGGCTACCGGAGGCTGCGTAATGAACTACGACGGATTCGAAGGACTACGTGCCGACGTGGGGGCACTGGCCAACGCCATGTGCGATTTACGCCAGACGCTCAACGGGCTTGAGCAGCAATACAACTACCAAGCTGAATCGCTGCCGGTACTGTTGGCATCGCAAACCTTACGCCGTATCAATGAGTTATATCTCAAAGCATATTGCGAAGTGTTAACCCTCGATGAATCTTTTAAAGATTAGGAGATAGCCATGTACGGAACACGACAACACATTTGCGCGCAACTTGAAGAAGGCTTTTCTGCCGATACGCCGCTGGCACTCCTGATTTGGACCGCCGACGACATGGCGGCGTTTGCCGAAGGTTGGGATCTCTCACTCAACGACGAGGAAGTGAAAGCGGTGTTAGCCAAAATAGGTGCGATAGACGATCACCATTTAAACGGTGTGGGGGCCGACCTTGCGGGAAACTTGCTCAATGACGTGAAGGACGAAATGCAGCAGGTCACGCTGCCAGCCAGCCTGTTAACCCGCGTGGTGACGTTAGCCGAGCAAGCCTTATGGCCGAAAGAGTGGCAATCACGCGACGAGAACCGCGAGATCCCCGAAGGGATGCAGCACAAACTTAACGACCTGATCCAGATACGCAAATTGTTGCAGTCTTAATCGTTATTCACGCCGCCGTGCGCGGCGTGAATACCCCTTTGATTTGAGGTGCTTCATATGCACGAAAATAATGAAAATACCGCACTCAACGCCCTGATTTGCTATCACGGTAGGGCGCTGATATTAGCGCAGGGATGGCCTGACCATATTGATGTCGTCCAATGCTATCCAGGGCGCTGGCCGGGTTGGATAAGCATTTACGCGCGATTGAACGCCGCCGAGCTGGTGACTGTCTTGCAGCCGTATACCCGCCAGACGTTGGCCCCGATGCGTTATCGGCTGGAAGATGCCATCGACAAGCTAACGGGCAGCCAAGCCGAGTTAGTGCTATATGGCAACCGATACACGCAAGAGCCGATGCTGCCGGGGGACGCAACACAGATTGCCATTCCCTTTGCCGCGCAATGGCTCACGCAGGAGGAACTCACCATTGTCCTAACCTGTATACGCGAGGCGATTATGACGGTATGTGCTCAAGTTTTGGCAGATTCACGACGCATTCAGGCCGCGTTAATGTCAACCGGACAAACGGTGTTTGAGCGCCAGACACGCCGTTTCCGCCTTGTGGCTAAAGAAAGTGACCAGCCGGGTTGGTTGGATGAAAACGACGATACGCTGCCCGAGGTGCTGGACGCGATCCTTAACAAAGGCGCTCGATTTGGCGCTATTGAGCTGTATCTGGTGTGTGAATCAGTTGAACATATTCTTTCCCACGGTCTACAAGAGGATGTGTTGCGTTTGCCTGAATGCCCCCCTCACCAATGGTTGGATTGGACGGTGCTACACGACGTTATCATAGAGGGCCGGCGTGAAATGAATAGCCTGCGCGATGCGCTGGCCGGTGTGAGAGCATCATAAAGGAGGAGGGGCAGTGCCCCTCTTTTTTCGTCTGATACAGGCAATAAGGACGTCGCAGGCTCGGCTATCTATCGGCCAATCCCCGCAGGCTTGGCCGGACAATGAACCGCTCTCTGTTATTGCGGTGTTGTGACGGCTAACGCCGTGCCGCAACTTTAGCCCTGACGTGGCCGATGCAAGGGAGGCTTCGCCGCCGTCGCTATTTATGCCTCTTCCCTGCGTGATTTTCCCGTCGTTCGTGCGCTCAAGCTTCGCGCTCTCACCGTTCAACTCCCGCCGTCCAGAGGCGATGTGTGGAAGGACGGCGCCCTTGCATCGGCCACTCGCCGCAGGGCTGTCGTATCGGCACGGCGTAAGCCGGAGCACAGACGACACTGACCTCGGAGGATTTTATTATGGGCAATGCAACCACCACACCTTCTGTCTACGTGGGCACCTACCACAAATACAACTGCGGCAGCATTTACGGCAAATGGCTAGACCTGACGGATTTTGACGACAGAGCCGAATTTTATGAGGCTTGCCGAGCACTGCATGCCGATGAAATGGATGCAGAATTTATGTTTCAGGACTGGGAAAATATCCCATCAAAGTTCGTCTGCGAAAGTGCTATTGACTGGGATTTTGTCGCTGCTTACCAACGCGCTGAAGCAGAAGGCAGCGAAGCCGCTTTTATCGCGTGGGCGGAGTATACCGGCCAGTGTGATTATGACGCTTTTGATGATGCATATCGGGGCGAGGCAGAAAGCGAAGAAGACTATGCTCTGGAGATGGTTGAGGATAACGGCTTGCTCAATGAGGTGCCGGATCTACTTCGCTGCTACTTCGATTTTAAAGCCTATGCGCGTGACCTGTTCAGCAGCGGCTATGTTTTCCATGACGGTTATGTTTTCACAAACTAAATACTATGCGGCGGTGAAACCGCCGGTTAAGGATATAACGATGAAACTTGCGCCGGAAACCCGCGAAATATTGCGTCAATACAAGGCATTAATTAATGCACGTCGACGTGATTCCGGTCAGCGGGAACTCACGACCCCACAGGTCATGGATGAAATTTGTTACTTCATGACCTGTCAGTGTGCTGTATATATTGGTGGCCATTTCATCTTACAGGGTGGCAAAGGGCAGTAAGTATGATGGCAGGCGTTCGGAGCGCCTGTCTGGCCGTGCCGAAACCCCGTGTGCGCCGTTGGCGCACGGGAAGGTATGCGGTGCTAACGCACCGCTTATCCTCCCGTTTCGTGATGTCAGGGTAGTGTGTTGCGTTGTGTTTCCATACCGACTATGGCTGTTCTTCTTCCTCTCCCCAATTTTTATCTTCTTCTTCATTTTCTTTATCTCACTGTGCGTCGTTCTGCTATTGGTCTTTTTTTCATTGCTCCTTAACACACCCAAAATCACTCTTTGGGGCACCCAAGGCGTGCGCCGTTCCGACACACGACGACTGACACAACTAGTCGCGCCCAGATTTCCGGGCACGCCAAGTTTTACGCAGCCACGCCTGCGCGTCTGCGCCCATTCGGGGTAGAGCCGTTGCTGGAAGGTCAACAGCATCGCTTGCTGTGACCTTATTGGTCACGCCGCTTTCACTGCCGTCGAGGGGACTGCCGGCGCTAAGGGGCGTAACGTCTTCGCTGCCGCTATGCCCGTTACGCGATTGTGTCCTGTTTCACCCTTTGGCGTGTGAACGCTCGTGAGTAACTCCAACCGTCGCTATGTATTCAACCACACTTCCTCGCTCAAGCTGACAAGGCTGGTATGAACGCCTTCGGCGGCCTTGTCAGCGCTCCTTCGTGTGGTTTGAACACGTGTGCGACGGCGAATACTCACAAAAGCATCACTTCAACCCCATAAGGAGATTTAAACATGCCACAACTCAACACCCAAGGCGCGACAGCGAAGCCTACAAATGCATCTTTTGAAAACCACGCACCGACCTATCGTGCAACCTATTCCCCTGACGATAACAAGCTGCGTCTTTATGCATCGCAATATCTCGATGATGAAACCTATTCAAAAGTCCATGCCGTGGGCTTCAAATGGGCACCTAAACAAGGGTTTTTTGTGGCGCCAGCATGGACGCCATCGCGTGAAGATTTGCTGATCTCTCTGGCGGGTGATATTGAGGACGAGGACAGCACCTTGTTTGAGCGTCAGGAAGAACGCGCCGAGCGGTTCAACGACTACAGCTCAAAACGCGCCGCAGAATCAGAGCAGGCGCTCGCGCATGTTGATGCGCTAACGTCAGCCATTCCGCTTGGACAGCCGATCCTCATCGGACATCACAGCGAACGTAAAGCGCGTAACCACGCCAAAAAAATTGATAATGGAATGAAGCGCGTCGTGATGTTGTTTGAACGCGCGGGATATTGGGAAGAGCGCGCGCAGGCATCCCTCAAACATGCCAAATATAAAGAGCGCTCAGACGTTCGCTATCGCCGCATTAAAAAAATCGAGGCTGATTTACGTAAGGCTGAAAAAAACATTGTAGCTTCTGAGAAATTTTTGAAGCTCTGGCGCTCGGATAATCTTGATCTCAATATGGCGCGCGCTATCAGTAATTATGATCATATTTCGTGCTGTTTCACGCTCGAAAAGTACCCGCGCTCGGCAGAAATTAGCCAGTATGAAGGGTTTATGTCCCTGTGGTCAGCCCTAAGTGAGGGCATTATTGACGCCGAACAAGCCCGAGATATTGCGATCCCCAATCATGAAAAAAGCGTGAAACATCGTCAACGCTGGGCGGCGCACTACCGCAACCGCCTAAGCTATGAGCGCGGGATGCTGAACGAAGCCGGTAGCATTATTACCCGTGCTAATGAATTCCAAATCGGCGGGCAGGTGTTAAGCCGCGGGGAGTGGTTGAGCATTATCCGCATCAACAAAAGCAATGGTGATGTGAGCTCGATTGAGACATCTCACTATAGTTTTGTTGGGCTCAGAGGCACGATGAAACTCACCCCTGACCGCATCACAGACTACAAAGCCCCTTCAGATGAAGAAGCGATCGCCGCCAAGAACGCCGCAAAGCGCCCGCCTATCGTCAATTATCAGGAGGAGGGCTTCAAAGCGATGACAAAGGCCGAATGGGCAAAAACGCCATCTGATTATAAGGGTGTGCGTGGCGTTGCTGAAAATGATGAGCATGGCGCGTACCGCTACCGCCGTGTGATGTCCACCGGCTGCACACTGCTAACGGTGTATATAACCGACATGAAAACCGTTGAAATTCCTAAAAAATAATAAGGGTGCTCCCCGACGTTGTCGGGGAGCCATAAAAGGGAACATGATGAATACCGATTTGAAACAGCGCATTGAGACGATGCGCGCAAAACTCGATGAACGCGCCCCAGTGGTTGAAGTGAGCGCGGCCTCTCAGCTTTTTGTGACGCCAGAACCCGCCTGTAAGCGGTTGGTGACACTGGCGGAGGTTAAGAATACTGATTACATACTAGAGCCGAGCGCCGGAACAGGGGCGATTTTACGCGCAATCAAACACGCCGCCCCGTTTGCGCGGTGCGATGCGGTGGAACTTAACGCGGCGTTAGTGGGGCATCTGCGGGGAGCGTTTCCTGGTGTTAATGTCTGGTGCGGCGATTTTATGGAATATGGGCAGGCGGTCCAGTACGACAAAATCATCATGAATCCGCCCTTTAACCATGCGCAGGATATTCGACATATACAGCGCGCCCTGTCGCTATTAAAGCCCGCAGGGCTGCTAACGGCGATTTGTCTCAATGGCCCCCGCCAACAAAAAATACTCAAGCCGTTTTGCGATGTTTGGGAGGAGCTGCCGCGCGGCACGTTTTCATATACCGATGTGGCGACGGCGATAATCAGACTTCGTGCCTAACTGTCTTATTCGATATCAGGCAGGGGAGGTGTCCTCTGTCTGTCCGCGCCGAAAAAAACACGCGCCGTTGGCGCACGGGAATGCAGCGGTGCTAACGCACCGCTTATCTCCCCGTTTCGTGATGTCAGGGTAGTGTGTTGCGTTGTGTTTCCATTCCGACTATGGCTGTTCTTCTTCCTCTCCATGATCTCTTTCCTCTTCGTCTTTTCGATCTTCTTCTGGATATACATCCTTCTGCTGTTGGGGCTGTTTCGCTTATCTCTCCAAAATATACACAAGGGACTTTGGGGCACCCAAGGGCGTGCGCCGTTCCGACACACGACGACTGACACAACTAGTCGCGCCCAAACAAACGGGCACGCCAAGTTTTACGCAGCCACGCAAGGTGTCTGCGCCCATGCGGGGTAGAGCCGTTGCTGGCAGGTCAACAGAATCGCTTGCTGTGACCAGTTGGTCACGCCGCTTTCACTGCCGGCGATGAAGCTGCCGGCGCTAAGGGGGCCAGATAAATCTGGCCTCTTTCCGGTGTCCTTTCTTTACGCCCTATCCTGAGCGCTGTGTTTTCGTGGGTCAGCCTGCGTCAGGGGACGGAAAAGTCAACAGGCCGCGCCAGCGCTGGCCGCATTAATTTTTTTTTCCTCTCAAGTTCGTCTCAAAAAATGAACGCACCCCCTGTGGACTTTACCGCCGCGCCTGTCGCTACCGTCTTCCCACGAAAAGCCCCTCGCCCCGGAAAAATCCGGCAGAGGGAAATACACCAGAAAGAAGCCAGAGGCTTCAAGGAGCAACATGATGGCGAGCAAAGGCGTTAATAAAGTGATTTTAGTGGGACATTTAGGCCAAGAACCCGAAGTACGCTACATGCCGAACGGTGGCGCAGTTGCCAATTTGTCACTGGCTACCTCAGAAACATGGCGCGATAAGCAAACGGGCGAACAAAAAGAAAAAACCGAATGGCATCGCGTTGTGGTGTTTGGCAAGTTGGCTGAAATCGCAGGGGAATATCTGCAAAAAGGTTCGCAAATCTACATCGAGGGCGCTTTACAGACCCGCAAATGGACAGACACACAGGGCATTGAGCGTTACACCACGGAAATTATCGTTAACGTGGGCGGCACAATGCAAATGCTGGGCAATCGTCGTGAAGCCAACCCAACCCCAGCCCCGCAGACCAGCGGTCAGCCACAACAACAGGCAGCAGCTCCCGCAGCTAAAAAAGACGGCAAAGGCAAAAAGTCCAAGGCCGCCGCTCAGCCGGAACCTCAGCCGCCACAGACGGGGGAATTCCCGCCGATGGATTATGACGATTCGATCCCATTCTAGGATTTACCAGCCCTGCGAGAGCAGGGCTTAAACAGGAGAAATACGATGTCAGACATTACCGAGGCCAAGCCATTAAAGTCCCTGTCCGATGGCACCTTCACCCGCGAACACGCAGTAGAGGTCGCCGCGCAGTATGAGAACGTCGCTATCGAAGACGATCAGGGGACGCACTTTCGTCTAGTGGTTCGTAAGAATGGTGAAATGGTCTGGCGTACATGGAATTTTGAACCGGAGGGCGCGTATTGGCTTAACCGCTACATCGTAAATTATGGCATCCGTAAAACGCAGTAAGCAGTAAGTGAGGTGCCGGACGGTGGGCGTCCGGCAGACAATCATCAATAACTTGATAGGAGTATCAACTATGTCAGTGACCAATGCTAAATCAACCCGTAATGCGAGTAAAGCGAGCAAGAAAACTGCCCCAGCGGCACAGGCCGAAGCAGCTAACACCGCGCTGCGTGATATTCCCGTTTCTATGATTACCGTAAGTTCACTCGTCCATTCGACGCTGAACGTGCGTAAACAAGCCCCTGATGCAGCCAAACTGGCAGAGCTTGCCGAGAGCATTAAAGCGGTTGGGGTTTTGCAGAATCTGGTGGCGTTTGAACAGCCAGATGGCCTGTTAGGTGTCGCCGCAGGGGGACGCCGTTTAGCCGCCCTGCAACAGTTATTAGCGGCGGGATATATCGATAATGGCTATCTCGTTCCGGTCAAAGTGGTATCTGAGGATATGGCGGTGACGCTGTCACTAACAGAAAACAGCCATCGTGAGGATACGCACCCCGCCGACCAAATCCGTGCGTTTATGACGCTCAGTGAGTCCGGCAAAAACCCCGCGCAAATCGGCAGTGTGCTCGGCTATACCACGCGCCATGTGCAGAAATGCCTACGGTTAGCGGGGATGGCTCCAGCGTTACTTGAGGCACTGGCCACCGATACTATCAACCTCGATCAGCTGCAAGCTCTATCCGCTAACGAAGACCATCAGCGCCAGTTAAACGTATGGCAGAACGCGCTGGCGGGATATTCTTATGAGCAACGACCGGATGCGCTGCGTCGTGAGGTGTTGTGTGATGAAATCTCCGCCGAAAACAACATTCAGCTAAACTTTGTCGGGCGCGAGGCTTACGAGCAAGCGGGTGGCGATTTTCGCTATGACCTGTTTACCGATGAGGGCTTTATTACTGATCCCGCATTACTGGAACGATTGACGCGTGAAAAACTTCACGCAGCGGCAAAAGAGATTGCCGACGCCGAGGGCTGGAAGTGGTCAGAAGGCCGTTTGTCAAAGGTGCGCAATTACGGCGAAGATGCGCAGCAGTATCGCTTAGAAACACAGCCTGACGCCGATTTGACCGCACAAGAACTGATTCAAATTGCCGAGTGGGAAGCGGAACGAAACGCGCTTGCTGATACGGATGAAAATTTCGACCGTGTTATGCAACTCAATGAAAACATTGAGATGCTCACAGAACAGGCCGAAAACCGCGCATGGCTTTATGTTGATCGCATTCGAGGCGGTGTCGTGGCCTCGCTGACGGATGGCGTTCTCTATATCCAGCGTGGTGTGATGCTGCGCATTGAGGCCGATAATACGGCGAACGTATCCGAGGACACCCAGCAAGAGCCGTTAGTTATCAATAAAAATGTCGATAACGAAAGCCCACGCGATCCCGTTGAGGCTATCAGTCTTCCTCTGCTGACAAAAATGTCATCTGAACGCACTCTTGCGGTACAAGCTGCCTTGTTATTACAGCCTGAAAAAGCGCTGGCGCTACTCGCTTGGCGCTTGTGTACGCATGTGTATTTAGGATGCACAACGACTCGCCACCCGTTCGTGATCGGCTTGACCGTGTCACATTATTCTCTGACGGATAATGCGCCATCGGGTGAGGAAGGAATGGCCTACATTACGTTGATGCAAGAAAAAGCACGGCTGGAAGCGCTCTTACCAGAAGGTTGGGAGAAAGACTTTACCACCTTCTTTACGCTGGATAACTCTGTTCTCATGGCGCTGATGGCCTATTGCACCGCATGCTCGGTTGATGGTGTTCAGACCCGCGACATGGGGCATACATCACGCAGTCCGCTCGATACGCTTGAAACTGCTCTTGATTTCCATATGCGCGATTGGTGGCAACCGACGAAAGCAAACTTCTTCGATCATCTGAAAAAACCGCAAATCATTGATGCCTTGAACGAAGCAGGGCAGACAGGTGCCGCGCGTGACGCCGACAAGATGAAAAAAGGCGATGCCGCCGAACTGGCTGAAAGCAAAATGGGGAGTAATCGCTGGGTTCCTGCTTGGATGTGTACGCCCGATGCACAAAAGCCCGCATCTGATGCACAAAACAGCGTATCTGATGCACAGAACGACGTTGATACTCATATCGCGAACGCCGCCTAACTTGGAGACGCTGCCCGAAAGGGCAGCGGTTTAACACATGAAATTTATTGGAACGTTGTTAAGAAAATCCGAGTTAGACGCGATGAGCGCTGACGAACTGGAACAGTTCGCCGAACGCGGTCAGGACTATCGGCATGTGCTGTCGTGTTCTGTATTGAATATTTTAAAAGTACCGCAGGGATGTGTTGTTGAAGCTGAATACGGCAGCGAGTTTGGCGGGCTATATCCCGTTACGCTAAGGATTGCGCCAGAAGGTGAGTCGCCAGAGGCGGAGTGGTACGTATCGAGTGCAGGAACAGAGTGTGATGGATGGTCTGTTTGCCGAGTTGATAGCGCCGGTCAAGTCGTTGACCTGTACTTTGATGTCCATTTTCAGCCCGATCATCTTAACGCTCTGTTGGCAAAAGAAGCCCAGCACTATCAGGAGGTGGCAGCGTGATCCCTAATCATCTTGCACTCATTCCGCATAACGTCCATCAGTTTGCGGCAACGCAGGCCATCATCGATGTCGAACGCAAGCAGCTGCGCGGCACGCAACTCGGACAACATCCTTATGCGCGAGCTTTATTCCGGCACTTACGCAGCGGCGCAATGCGGATCACTGCCAAAGATATTCGCTTTGCAGCCGGTGACTATTCGCCAAAAGAGCGGGGCGGGGCGTCCAAGTCGGACTATATCGCCGCCCTCGACAAACTGATAGAGACGCGAGGGATGGATTGCCCGCTGCCGCTGTCGGGCAGCGCGGTTAAGCAGTATTTTCCCGATGAGCATTACCGACTATCAGAACGAAAAAATAGACAATGGGAACTGCGGTTTGCCCGTGTCGATAAAATTGAAGCCAAACAGCGCCAGCAAAAGCGCCGCCGCTATCAAACACAGGTGGCGCAGGCACAGATTGAGCTGGCGTTTACTACGCCGAGTGAGCTAGCAGCGTGGTATAAACGCCAAGAACGGCAGGGGATTTTCGATGACGATCTCATTGAATGCGTCCATGCCTGGAGTCAACGTTTCTGCGGTGTACGTAGCCAGGTATTTTTATCAGGACAACCTTTGTGGGCGGTGCTTAACGATATGCATGACGAGCTCGAGAGCCGAACCCCCGTTGAGCAATGGCTGGATACCTTGTTACTGCCTAACAAACTTATGCATCGGGCGTTCTGACAACCATAACTGCCGTCTGGGACGGATGAATTAAGCTGCCTGCAAGCAGGCAGCGCTTAACATCGTCCCTTTTCCGCTCTTGCTGTTAATGCTTCCGTGGCCAACTCAACTATCTTTTCTATTTCTTTGCGACTTTCATAACGTTTGTAAGTTCTTAGGCTAATGTCCAATTCTTCGGCTGCTCTTTCTTGATCCCATCCAAAACCACGACGCCATAAACGAAGCTCAAAACCCGTCATTTTTGTCTCTCTAAAAGTGCCATTTTGGCACTTTATACTAATTCAATTAATGTGATTTGCAATTTTTAATGCATTGTAAAGTGCCAAAATGACACTTAATTAACATGATAATTCGTCATGTACGACGTCATTTTTAAAGACTTACCCCCTAGGGCGTCTCCTTCGGACCGCGCGCTCGTGCTACGCACAGAGCCAGTCTGCGCCTGTCTCTGCCCATACGGGCTTCCCTCGCATGACGCAACCCCGTCGCTTGCATGGCCTTGCGGCCAGCCGCTTTCACTGCCCGACAGTTATCTGTCGGGCGCTAAGGCAGCCAGATGAATCTGGCTTTTCCGTGTCACCTTCCACCTTGCGCCGTCTACGTTTCCTTTTTGCAGATCAGCCTGCGTCACGGGACCTGAAAGTCAACAGGCCGCGCAAGCGCTGGCCGTATTAATTTTTGTCCTCTCAAGTTCGTCTCAAAAATGAACACGTCCCCTGTGGACTTTCACGCCGCGCGTGTCGCTGACCGTCTTCCTGCAAAAACGCCCCGCAGCCGGTTCTACCGGTTCGGAATGACACCAGAAAGAAGCCAGAGGCTTCAAAGGAGAAATCTATGTATCAGACGCTCAACTACACAAATACCGATCGCATGTTGTGGGATGCCGAGGCCGAACATGCCTACTGGCTTGCGCAAGAAAAAAAATCAATTACTGCGCCCGTAGAAATCAGCGTAGCGGCCTTTCACGACGCCGCAGGGCGCTATTTATCGGCTAACTGGATGTATTTTTTTGATGAGAACACAGACAGCGAATCATTTATGAGTGCTGACATGGTGTGCGGGAATGTGACGGATATTTATGTGCGAGTGGGGGCGCGTTACTTCCATTTTTGTGATCGCGAATCCTGCACCCATCAGGCCATTCTTCAACGTATTACACAGGAGGTATTAGCGAAAAATACGAACGTACAGATGTAAAAAAAGCAGGCTTTCGCCTGCTCTCTCATGCTGGTTTTGACCGTATCAAAGATAAACCAGCTTCAATCAATACATGGAGATTTAACCATGAAAACTGAAGTCACGATTATTGCGCCTTGTGCGGCGCATGTAAAGCAAAAACAGCAAAAACGTGTTTACCACGAAGACATTTCACCGCAGGCCATTGCGCCCGCGTTGAAATCCTTTGGGCGGCACATTGTGAAACAACAACGTCGCCGCCAGTCGGTCAGGGTTCCCGCTATGCGTGGGAGTGATTGGGGGCAATTGTTGCGCGCCCTCGAATTAAAACGGGCTTTCGCCTGATTTAACTTTCCGCCTCATGCATAAGCATGAGGCGGTTCTCTGACACGACGAATAGAGGCATGATTTATGCAAAATACGGTTTTATCCCTTCATCATGGTGTCACTGATTCGATTTACATGGATTCCAGCACAGAGCAGGCAGGTGGCTTGATCCCATCAGTGGAAATCGATCGCATTATTTCTATACGTGCCGAAGGATTGAAAAAGTATGCGGATGGACTGGCGATGTTGCATGACGCCAAGGCGTTGTTCTTATCGGTCAGTGGTGATCTCTCTACTGTTAACTTTGGGCAATGCGTTTTCGATGCCGTTCGCTGGGAATCAAATCCAAAACGTGACGACAAGGTGATTAAAAAAGGTATTGATGTTGATATATGGCAATACCTCATGAATGAAACAGGCATGATCACTTTGATGAGTAGTAAGCAACAAGATGCATGGGAAAAGCAGTTACATAGTGATGACATGCCAGAAATCACCCTTGAGACGGTTATTGCAACCTTTACACAGTTGAATGCAAGCAAAAGTGATACGTTTGAGCAAGGTGTTATTGACGTGTTTCGCGCGTTATCATGGGACTATAAAACGAATAATCCGTGTCGTTTAGGTAAGAAAATTATTGTTTCACGTCTGCTTGAAACGTGGGGTAAAGGTTACACAAAAGCAACTTGTAGCAGCGTTGCAAAACTGGATGATTTGGCGAAACCATTCTACGTATTAGAGGGAAAACCAGTACCAGATTACCGCGTTGCAGATGGCGCAAATTTCACTTTATTTTATGACAATCATGGTTTCTCTGGTGAAGTCTATGAAGGGGAATATTTTTTCGTGAAGTACCATAAAAATGGTAATGGTCACATTGTATTTAAGCGCCCAGAGTTGGTGGATAAAATTAACTATATTGTTTCACGCCGCTACCCTGACATGCTACCAGAGCGCGTATGATAGACGCGAAAGCAGAGTTGATGCTCTGCTTTTTTTATTGCCCTGCGATTGCATAATGGTATTGAACCATTACGCAATCGATGCGCCAACCTGCTAGTTTTGAGATTGATTGACGCTTTTTTTACTCTTCGCCACAGCTTTCTTTTTAGAACCACTGCTTGCTGAAAGTAAGTCTCTAATTGCGCGTTCACTGACTACAATTTCACACGTTTCCAATGCGGATTTAATTTCTTTCGCTGAATAGCCTTTTTGTGTCGCTAACGCAACAATCTGCGCGTGAAGACTTTCCAGTGCATCTTTACTCGATATTTTATCTTTGGATAAATCGGGCAATTCATCGAGCTTCATTTTCGCGAGTTCAATCTGATCATGCGTGTAAAAATTCTTTGCAGCCATGCTAATCCACCTTGTTTCACTATTTAAACAGAGTCATTCCGCAATTATACCGATAATGCGTCATTTTAGGTTATCCAATTTACCTCATCATGGTGTCGTGACAAACCAGACCTTGCGGGTCATAATAGATGAAATCCAGTTCAAAATAAGGGACAGGATATGTTTTGTTGAACCGCCTGCACGCAGTCGGCTTCAAAAAACAACCTGGTCAGGGCGAAGCCCCGACACCCCTGATACGATGAACCTCAGACGAACACCGAGCAGAAGGTCACAAAAACTGTCGTGAGCAAAAGTGAAAAACGCAACAGAACAGAATTGCTTCTTGGTATCCGGTGCCTTCCAGAAGAGAAGGATGCCATCAAGGAAAAAGCTAAACTTGCCGGACTCAGTGTCGGTGAGTTTTTGCGTCGTTGCGCGCTTGACCGAAAGATATCGGTAAGAACAGATATCAAGCTCATGAACGAATTGCTGCGATTAGGTGGCCTGCAAAAGCATCTCTATAATGAAATGAAAACACAGATGACACCTGAACTTAGTCGTCAATATTCTGATGTTCTTGTTGAGATTAAAAAGGCGATAGTCGCACTGGATATCGGTGTGTCTCCTGCAGGTAGGGTAGAGAAATGATCCCTATCGTTCCTGAGAAAAGACGCGACAAAAAGAGCAGCTTTCTACAGCTTATTTCCTATCTGACGCTACGTGATGATGTCAAACTTGATGACACCGTTTCACCTGATGCTCCAGTCATTAGAATGCCCCGTTCAAAAGAGGCCATCTTTGATCGTCTGGTTGATTACATCGACCGAAGTTATGATGCCGACTGTCAGGTTGTTCTTCAGGAGTTTCCCGATGGACGACAACAGGTTTTGTCGGGCACCGTTGCTTGTGAAACCAACTGTTTTAGTCTAGATACTGCATCGGCAGAAATGAATATGGTTGCGGCGCAGAACACGCGTTGTGTCGATCCGGTTTACCACTTTATCCTCTCGTGGCCTGTCATTGATACGCCAGCTGATGGCGATATTTTTGACTGCGCACGTTCAGCTATACAAACGTTGGGAATGGAGGGGAATCAGTTTGTCACTGCGATCCATCGCGATACCGACAATGTACATTGTCACGTTGCCGTTAACCGGATCAACCCTATTTCTTACAAGGCTGCAGATCTCTATAACGACGTTGATGTTCTGCATAAAACGTGTCGTTTGCTGGAAATGAAATACGGCTATACACCTGACAACGGTGCATGGGTTAATGACAATGGTCACGTTGTTAGAGGCCAAAATGATTTTAAATCTATCCCGAGGAAAGCACGTCAACTTGAGTATCATAATGACAAAGAGAGCCTTTACTCTTACGCCGTTGATGTGTGTCGGGAACCTGTCGGTGTGATTTTAGGAAGTGGCAAAGCTACATGGGAAAAGTTACATACTGAACTCATTCGTGCTGGACTTGAGATGCGACCTAAAGGCGACGGCCTCGCCATTTACTCACGTCATGACGAACAGGTTACTCCTATCAAAGCGAGTACGCTGCATCCTGATTTAACTCTTCAATGTCTTGAAAAATGGCTCGGCGACTTTGAACCTTCACCTGCTGTTGTTAATGAGTTTGATGATGATGGCATCTATCTCGGCAGTAATTATCCACAGGAATTTGTATACGATGCACGTGCCCACGTTCGTGATCAGGGAGCACGCAGCGAACGTCGTCTTGCCCGTGCGATTGCAAGGGAAGAATTAGATTCCCGCTATAAGGCTTACAAGAACTCATGGGTGCGCCCAACAGCACCAGATACAGACGCCAGTGTTCAATTTAAGGCGCTATCGAATCGTTATGCTTGGAAGAAAGAGCAAGTCCGTCATGTGTTTGACGACCCGCTCATTCGGAAGCTTATCTATCGGACACTTGAGCTAGAAAGACAAAAAGAGTTTGAGTCTTTACGCGATAAAGTGAAGCAGGAAAGGGCAGTTTTTAATGCCCAGCCGGAAAATCGCAGACTAAATTATTGGCAGTGGGTTGAGAAGCAAGCTGCAACACAAGATCAAGCAGCCATATCTCGTTTGCGTGGCCGTTCTTATAAGCTCAAACAGCAACAACGGACTGCGTCATTGTCTGAAAATGCGATTGTGTGCTCAGTCGCTGATGATATTGCGGCCGTTAATATTGATGGATTTGATTCTCGCGTAAATCGAGACGGAACTGTTCAATATTTGCAGGATGGGATAGTCGTTCTGCAGGATACTGGCGACCGTATCGAGATTGCTGATCCTTATCGAGAAGATGGGATTCATATCTCTGATGCGATGCTCATCGCGGAAGAAAAGTCGGGAGAGAAATTATTGTTTAGCGGGGAGGGAACGTTTGTTACTTCTGCCTGTGAGGTGGTGTCTTGGTTTAATGAAGGGGGTGAGAAGCCGCTGACGTTAACAGACCCACAGCAGCGGGTTATGGCGGGTTATGATAAACCTGAAGTACGCGATGATAAGTTTGTGGCGACGCATCGTATCGTTGATGAAGAAACTTATTTGGCCTCGCTTGAGCGCAATGAAGTCAATGATAACCGTGAACGTCATGACCTTAAGCCCAAGAAGAATACGTATCGACCGCACTAAGCTCTAAATTGCAGCAAACAAAAAACCCCGTAAGAGGATACTCACGGGGTTTTATTGTTTAGACGGGCATCGCGGCCATTGATTAGTGGCGGATTTGCTCCAGTTCGTCAGCGGTCAGACCGGTCATTTTCATCACGGTACCGCGATCGAGACCATTTTGTAGCATGGTGCGAGCAACTTCGAGTTTGCCCTCGAGTTTGCCTTCATAACGGCCTTTTTCTTCACCGATTTGGATGCCTTCCATGCGGCCTTTCTCGATGCCTTTCTGTTCAAGTTGTTGTGCGATGGTCATGAGTGCGTCTCCGTGTTGCGGCACACGCTGTGCCAGTTCGCGAACAAAAGCTTCAGAGTCTGCAGACTCGCCTGCTTGTACTAAGTAGTGTATCAGCGCTATCACTTGTGGTGAAGAGAGATAATCAGCCATCAGTAATGTCACCAGTCGGTCCGTCAAGGTAGCAATATCGCGCTGATGAATGTGTTTTTGCAGCAGGGTGAGTGCGGCCATGCTGCGGTGGTCCATAATTTCATCATCTGGTATCACAGTGACATCAACCAGCGGATAGGCTCCGCCGTAGACGTTTGCAGCCAGCGTTGGGTCGTCAAACTCATCGAGCCAGCGTGTCGTATAAGGATACGGGCTGCGTTTGCCGACATAGAATAGTATCGGTATCACCAGCGGCAGTTTCTTATGGCCTGCGTCAAGGTGGCGCTGCATAGCCGCAATGGCATAGCGGGTCATGCGAAAGGCCATATGAATATCGGGTGAGCTTTGATGTTCGATTAAAACATGCACATAGCCCGTTCCTTCAACTGTCTCTACGCTGTAGAGCACGTCACTAAAATACTGGCGAAGATCATCTTCAACAAAGGAGCCTGATTCCAGTTTCAGCGTGCTGAGGTCACAGATAGCTCGTAGCTCTGCCGGAAGATGGATCTCCATAAAATCCCGTGCGATTTCCGGCTGTGTAAGGAACTGGCGGAAGGTCGCATCATGCGGCGTAGGCGTGCTGTTTTTCTTCTTCATCGATACAGACTCTCAATATTGATATGTCTATGATATCACACTTAGAAAACGCGGGATTTTTTGCCTGATATGCTGCGTGTGATATTCTCCTGCTTATAGTATATGGAGATACGCTTTGACCGTTTTATATCAAAAAAATCCCTCCCCAGAGTTAGCCCACATGTGTTGGTGCCTGTTAGTTGCTGTCAAAATGGCGCGGCGTGTCGGTAAGATAGCGTCAGACTTGCAAGAGCATCTCTTTATCATGCAGTGGCTAGCCAATGCGCAGAAACGCCATTTGTTTCCCAAAATAGTGGCCAACGATATCGCCTGGTTTATATCCCAAGGGAAGAAATATGGCTATGGGGCTAAGTTGTACAACAAGGTTGAATATATTTTCCGTTCTAGATCGGGTGCTCTAGCGAATAAAAGCGCGTTATTCCGGTTTACCTATCTTGTTGAAACGCTAAAAACGATGGGATGGCTGGATTACTTATTGTCGCCATTAGAATGGAAGAACTACCGAAAAGCCTCTTCAACGGCCAGTACGATCTATACGCCAAAAGCGTTGTTACATGCTTCGTTTAATGAGGCTGGGGAGCTTGTTAAACCTTTGCCTCTGCGTTTTACTGGCGATATAACAGGCTTGCCTCGCCTGATTGACGAGTGTGGTTTTACAGTACGCCAGCTGCCGGAAGATAAGGGGTTTACCGTGTTGGAGTTTATGCCACGGACAGACTGTTAATTCACTTGCCATTGGCAGGTATTCATATCACGCAGTAGGAACATCGACTTACAGATTGTCTTTCCTGTTTGCCTCTCTTTGCGCGAGGCGCGTTAACTCTTCGGCGGCTATCAAGCATTTTTCTCGACGCATGGCCGCGTACTCACGTTCATGGTCTTCATTGACACAATCAAACAAATCCAACCATTGTCTGGCTGCTCGACGCCACGCTCCTTTAGTCTCAAGGGTAAGTGCAAGCTTATGGTGTTTCTCTGCCGTCATCGAGAAGCAAAACAGCGTTGCATCCGTAGGCTTTGTCGGGTGACGTTTAGGCATCGAGTTTCCTTTTAGCGCTGTAATATTTTATCGGCATGAATGACTTCGTTACGTGGCCCCGTAATAAGGGCGGTGCGTCTGAAAAAGCCTGATTTAGCGATATCAATGTCCGCCAGTAGCTTAAGTACATCGATACTGGGCTCAACATCGCTGGCTTCAAATAGAGAATACAACACTGAAATTGTCGCGATACTACCATCATCCATTAGATTTACGTTCATTTTTTAATTCCACTAACGCGATAACGGCATGCGTCATCAGATGATGGATAGCATAGTGCTATATGAGGCTATTTGACTATTAAGATATTGAGAGTAAATGAAAATATTTGTGGATGGTATTTACAATTGGAGGGAAGTTATGCGCCATGATGGCGCATAACTTAAAGGGCTAGGGGGTGAGCAGTAGTTGGTTATGAGAGGCTTTAACTAATACGGTAGAACTCAGAAGACTTGTTAGAATATTGGTGGCGTACTCCAGATCACCTTCAACACGAATAGGCAAAGGCTTAAGCTGTTTACCTTCGTCATCGTAGGCGGCTTCCAGTGCGGGTAATTCCATGTAGATTGCCGGCTCAGAAGGGGCAACCCATCCTTTTTTCCAGTCACCTGATGAGAGAGTATGGCTTTGCCACCCCTTGTTTTTGAGCTGCTCGATGGCATAGGTCAGCCGAAACAAATCGCTTTGCTTGTTAATGTCCTCGTTGCATGACTTGTACATGTAGATGATTTTTCGTTTCAGGTTAGCCATGATCCCCGCTTGTTTGCCAATGCGCAGTAAATAGTCAATTTCACTCGCTATGTCTTTTGAAAATAGCTTCTTTTTTTGAGCCGTACTCAACCAATTCATTAAAAAAATATGTTCCTGAACCGGTGTGGTTACACTCCGGTCGTGTCGTGCAATACCAAGGGCAATTTGAGCACACAAAGCGAAGTGGCCAAGTAATTCAGTCGTGTCTGTCGTCATTTTTAATTCCATATGTGAATTCATTTTGTAGAAGGGATTAATAGGTAGATTTCCAGTCATGGCCAACTTGCCATCTGGATTGCCAGTGCTGAAGGTATTCTTTGGCTAACTCAGGTACTTCGGTGATGAGGATGGCATTCTCTGAATTGGATTTGTTGGCTGCCGAACTGAAGTTATATGACCCCGTTTCAACGTTGGCATCGTCGGTGATAATGACTTTGTCATGCATGATTTTGTATTTGCTGACAGTACGCAGCGGGATTTCTGCGTTAACCAGCAAGTTCATTGCTGATTTATTGGCTTTGCATTTGTCGCAGACGTTTCCTTTCTCATCGATAACCACTCTGACATCCACACCGCGCTTCTTAGCATTAATCAAAGCCTTCACCACCTCGGGCGACGTGAATGAATAAGCCATCATTCGGACCGATTTCTTTGACTGGTTAATGGTGTTTAGGACGACCTGTTGCGCTGTGCCTTCCGGTGAGAAGCCAACCTGAATAGAGGGAGCAGCTAGGGCGTAGGGCGTGATTCCGAGCATCAGTGCGAATGTTAAGCTTTTAAAAGATAGGGAAAGGGTAGACGTTCGGTTTAATTTTTCCATAGGGGCTCCTGATGAGCTTATAAATACAAGCCATCATGTTGAAGTCTGCAATTAGACGTGGGCGTTGATTAAGGGATCAGTGGTCCTGAGACATGAATGCCGTCGACTGTTTAGCCAAACGGCGGGCCATTGCATCCGAGACTTTGAGGGGGTTAGGCTGTGTTTTCACCGTAAACCATTTTTTTCCGCGTTTATTGATGACATCGCGGGCAGCTTCAAAGAGGAGTATCCCCCGTTGCGTGGGGCTATAACTAATGTCACAACGGTTATCGAGATCCATCGCTACTTTCATCAGTCTTGCCAAAATCGGGTCCATGAGCGGCGGTATAGTATGCGTTTGACTGCCGGCGACGATTTCATCCGTTCTTTGCAATACCATGCTGACTTCCATTTCAGACGGCGGCAGTAGACGGCTCAGGTGAGGATTTTGCGCGATTAAGTCGGCTTCGGTCGGGCTTCCTATATCGATGAAGCGATTGATCCTGAGCTCAAGTTTGGACGATAACTTCTCGTCATCAGGGATATAGATTGCGCTGCTGGGTACCAATGCACTTTTAAACGAGATAAAGCCTTCGCCGGGATTCAGATCTTTTAGTTCATCGAGCGATATCCTATTTTTCTCACGGATATAGGTGGTGTTGGCTTCCTCATAGCTGCTGCTGACGGTGCCAGGTGTTCGTTTCATCTCACCCAGCTCGGCGTAGTAGTCTTTCCCTGCCGTGGCTTTCGCCAGTTCAAAGGTGTCCTTTTCATCCTGCAATGCCATAAACCACTTCACAAGCATGTTGGCGTTGACGGTTTGGTATTCCCCTTTGAATTGCGCGATGAATCGCTGAATATCCTGAGCTGAAATGACGAGCATCATACCAAGACTACGCATCTGGGCGGCGAGGTCATCCATACCGGGTGCAAAGTAACTCCCGAGCTCATCATGTATATCTGGATAGGGGAACGGGTTAGCGAACTTTTTGGCGATGAGAACGTCTTTACGCTTCCCCTCCAACTGATAACCGAGGTCACGCGAAATCACCATGCGTTTAGCGGAAATATATAATTTCCCCAGGTTTGCGGATTCACTCTTGGATAATTCGAGGGCAGGGATAAGCACGACCAACGTGCGATCGTTATGCAAAACATCTCGGATATCGATGTCGCCAGCATCAGTGGCAAATATGTGGCCGTAGACATCGTTAAACATGGCTAACATGCGAGAGAATTGCTGAATGAGAAAGCCATGCTGGTCATAAACGCCTTGATCCCACTCCGAAGGTTTGCTCACTAGCTCCATGCGGAAACCGGCCAGATTGTTGAGGTAGGACTCCAGCGCATTCAAGGCTTCATCGTGCCAACCATTTTGCTTACCTTCAATGTAGAGCTCGGCCATTTTTTTCAATGGCAGGTGTTTTTGTATCATTGATTGAGACAGGCGAATAGTTTCCTTTTTGCACTTGTAATACAGCGCATAGATCAGCCCATAAAGCATCGGTTTCGCTTTATCCTGCCAACCAGCTTCACTGGCCCCGACTTGGGGGAGCAGCGACTCCATCAGCTGAATGATGAATGTGGCAGTCGCATCGCCAAAGAAGTTAATCGAGTTTGATTGTGGACGCGTTCTGTCATTGCCGAGTAGTTCATCGAAGCGATCACGACCGCCATTAAGGAAGTTAAGCACGTAGTAGTTATCTTCCTGCCCATAGCGTCGCATCAATGACCAAATCGCGTAGGCGAGTCTGGTTTCCGCCTTACCATCGGAGAACGTCATTCCCCGCCCCATGCAAATGCTGTTGAGCTGAATGGACAGTAGGGCTTCTGTCTTCCCCGACCCCGTGGTGGCCAGCAGTTGCAGATGGCGAAGGCAGTCTTCAAGCGTTAGCCATAGCTCTCGGCCGAGAAAGCGTCGTCTGGCATGACCCAGACACATGATGCCGGCTGACTTATCCCACGACAGTCGACGGCGCGTAAATCGAAAAAGGCCCATCGGGCCTTTAAATTCGTATGCGATTTCCCGCTCGGTTGACATATCGAGGCCGCCGATATCCTTCGGCATTCGCAACGGCATCCTGAACAGCTGACCGAAGAATGTCAGCAGCCATATGGCGGTTGCAAATACTCCCGGAATGAGCACCCAGGTACGTAAAAAAGTGAGGATCAAGATAACGACAAGCCCAGCCTGAACGGTAACCGGCGCAAGTAAATAATCATCTATCCATGTTGACTGTGTTGTTTGCCTAACCCTGATCTTATCAACGGGCTGAGTATTATCGGATGACATTATCGGCCCCCTGTATCGGTGCATTCATGAAGTTGGCCAGCGCGTCATCGCTGGTAAGGGCGTTAAAAGGGATATCCCGGCCATCATCAGCGATTAACTGCGGTGTGCCGGGAAGCTGGTAATAATCAAAGGCGCGGTCATTAATGCTGATGGCGTGCTGACCATCAGTGCAGCTGTCGGGCGCGGTTTCTTTGCTGGCAGTCGGTGAGAGAGAAACGTTACCGTCTGCTCTGAAGAGTGATTGCCACAGCGAAGTGCGTTTATCGGGTGCGACACACAAAATAGGGGAAACAGCTGCGACCGTGTCCTGCTTGCCAACAAGTGTTACGGGGAAGATAACCACGTTGTAGTCACGTGTTAGTGCCTCGAGCGTAGGCTCGATCTCTTGGCAGTGAGGACAAAGAGGATCGGAGAAGACATATATCGTCCGCGAGCGACCGCTTGATAAATCAATGGTGTAACGACCACTATCCGCTGCCTTTTTAAGACTCGCCGCGCGAATGGCCAACGAGTTATTACTGCTTTCTTGGTTTGCCGGCGCTAAAGGTGCCGCTGCGGGAGGAGGAACCGCGACGGGAGGCTCTATTTGTGGTGCTTCGAGAGCCGTCGTATTTCTACTGACCTCAGTCGGTGGTGGCGGTGGAGTTTGTGGTTTTGGATACGTTATGAACGCAGAGAAAGCCATGTAAAGGCAGATGAGAATGATTGGTACACCCAAAAATCTTAGTAAGTCGATGGATATTTTTCCCATCCGGCGCTGTCGTTCTTCGTGGATTGCCTGCAGCAACAAAGCCGCATTTTCGGGCGTAGATGCGCGATAAATCTCCTGTGGTGTTTGTGTTTTGCTGTCATGCATCAGCACGTTTCCTTGGATGAAAAAGCGGCTTGATGGACCGGGCATGATGAGAAATAACGGCGCAGATGAATTTTGGGCGTAAGCCGATAACATCCCGTTTTTATACAAGACGGAGCAGTGGGTATGCATGTTGGAATCCTTTTGGAGAAATGAAAGCTAACTAGAAATGGTGTTAGTAATACGCTCGATAACTGTCTCTTCAGGAAGGAGAGAAGCGGATATGTTTCTTTGTCTCTGAGTCCGGAGGAGTCGTAGCCGTTAGTGGCACCTGTGCGTTTTGTTGAACTGCTGTCTGCGTTGGTATTGGCAGGGGCGTTTCGGGTACGTTATGAAGAAAAACCAGATCATCAAATGTGGTGCTGTCTTCTTGGGCTTCGCTACTGGTGTCAGGTTCGTGGTCATCAATAACCATACCAATGCTGCGTAAATCGCTTTCTAAACCCTGTACAGCGTAAACGGTGAGGTTGTCAGGCGGTGGAATAACCACACGCATCTTTTTCGACAGTTTCGATACGAGCGCTTCCCACTGTGCGGCAGCGACTACGCCAGCACCTTCAACAAAGACTTTACTGCGATCCGATGACGACAGGACATACCATAACGTTCTGTCTAGACCCTTAAGCCAGCGAAACTGACCTGCAGGTAAACGCAAATCCTGAGCATGTAGGGCAGAGAGGGCCGTTCGCGTTGTGCTGTGGTGTTTAATCCACGCTTTAGCTTGAGGCGTGGCCATAACCTGCTGAAAAGCCTTTTCTGCAATGCTTAACTTTGGATAACCCCGCTTCTTTCCATGCTCTTTCTGGCGTTTACCGCATGAGCGATTTAAAGCGTCTCGCAGCTCGAGGGCGGCAGGTCTGTCATCACAAAATACCTGTAAGCCGATGATGGCCACTAATGCACGCTCATGCGCGCTAAAGCTTGATGCGTTGTGCAACGGCGTCCCGAGTTGAGCATCAAAAGCCCGCTTAGCGCGCTCATGGTCGAGACGTTGTCCGATCACCAGTTTATGCTCGATGGCAAATTCATCGGGGCGCTGGGCGCTTCGATGCTCTGGAGGATCGACATTGAGTAGCTGCGTTTTAGGATCGCCATACTGCAATGCGGGAATAATGGCGGGGGAGAATTTGGACATGATTTTTGGCAGCGTATAGATATCAATTTTGCGGCGAGTCAGACTCAGTGGATGGTTTCGAGTCGTGATGAGGCCGTACACCGTGATGGGAAGCATAAAGACATATAAAATTCCTGCAGTCTGGTTCATGACCTCAAGAAACTGGCCAAGACTCAGTTCTTCCACCCGTTTACTTGCCCAAGCGAGAAGATTCATTTTCTCGGCAACGTAGGTATGTATCGATGCAAAGTCTGCCAGAGCCCACAGGTAATAAAGCAAGGCACAGCAGGCATAGTAGAAAATCGAATGAAAAATGACGATGGCAATCAGTATCAGCGCCAGCGCCATTAGCGTCATGGTCCCCTGATCATTATTTGAGGATGGAGTCGGGTGAGCGGCAGACATGACAAGGTCTCCAGTTAAGGTTTCAGGTTGCGAAGTCGGGATGTGGTGAGTTCGGAACGACGAGCTGGGTATTGACGAAGGGGATGTTTATTAAAGGGCGGGAAGCGGTTAACTCCCCACCCTTAGCTACGTTTCAGCCGTCATCAGTCGATGAATTGGCGGATCAGTTCGAGAATGGCAATCAGCGCATTTGCTAGCGCTGCTACTGCTCTCAGAACGATGATTAACAGGTTAACCATCCGTTTCCCCTTGAAGGGAGTGAGAACCATACTGCTTACTCATACACTGCCTGTCGCAGTATTTGCTCATTTGTTAGATAAAGTTTGCCTCACTCCGGCCAGAGCTACCAACTCAGTGCTGGAACAGTAAAAAGCCGACCTCACCAGTCGGTTTTTTTACGCCTGAAGAAAACCAATCTCTGACTCTTCAATGAGATAGAACCTTCTGGTTGTTTGCACCAGACAGAAAAAAGAGCACCTGAAAAGGTGCCCTTAATGGAGTGGATGGAAAACGATGAGTTAAGCTGCTTGCATTCTTTCGGCAACTATTTGGCTGAACTGTTTATTGCTACCTTTAGATGGTGAGTATGAAGGTGATAACAAGAAGTCCAGCTTATCAATGAATGGGATGATTTTTGCGTTGCTATTAACTTTAAAGCTAGGTGTGTTGATGTCATTAAACTTTAGAGTCAAAGCACAGTCTTTCTGTTCGTATCCAGCCCAATCATTAAAGTTGAATCCATAAACTTGTTGGCCCGATTTATCAAGAGCGATAAGTAGTATATTGCCGGTGCTTGTATCAATACCAACGTATCTCAGAGAATAAGGTGAGCAATGTGATATTACCGAGGTGTTGTCTTTAAATACTGAGTTTGAAATTCTTTGTATTTTTCGTTTTCCACTAATGTGAAAATAAAAAATTATCATCCATAGTGCTGCTGTAAATAGAAAAGAAAACGTTGCAAATTCTCCGCCTCGATGCGTGTCAAACGCATTGTATATAACCATTGCTGTCAAAATAGTACATAATGCAGCTAATAAATGCATTATTGAAATAAATAGCGATTTTAAAGTCATTTCACTTTCCTCATTTTATTCCATCCTCTCCACTTGAGGGGGTTTTACTATTTAATTTTACACCTGGAGCATGTTGAAGTCCACGTGAAAAACCAGCAAACATGCTTTTTGCAGACTCAGCCATTCCACCAAGAATACTTGCTGCTTCACGTCCACCAAGCCAAGATATTACATAGTCTGGCATGGTGACCTGTAAAGCAAAGACGCGGGAAACGGTTGTGGTGCAAATACGAGAATAAATCATCAGAAGCCCCACCAAAGAAATTATTCCCGTTATTGAATTTGCTTGTACGTTGGCAATTGCAGGGCCAAATAACATATTCAGTAATGTTCCAATAGCTACAATAACCAAGCTCGCAAAGGCAAAACCTAAAACCATTAACATGGGGCGAATTTGAGCATCAATAAGGAATATATATCCATATGCTGACCTACTTCCTTTTTCTTCCTCCGTACCAATATGTGTGGCTGCCCAGAGAGATCCACCTGTTGCACCCACTAATACACTAACAATCCAGTTAGCAGCTGCCGCTAACCAGAAAATCATTGGTATAAGAGGTAAATATATTGAAAGACTAAAGCCGACACTTAATAGAATAAGCAGTAAAAAATATACTAATCCTGAAATAGCTAGTACCACGTTTTTAAATGCACTCCCGACACCCAAAGATACGACTTTAAGCACAAGGTTATCGGAGGCCGTTTCCGCGACAATTCTTGCTGCAGTAAAGGATGTATAAATGACTTCAGTTGCTACCAGTGTATAATCCCCGATTGCTTTCATTTTTAAAAGCGGGTTCATTTGATCGCTATTAACCTGGTCAGAGCCAATGTTTTCTGTTGCTATCGCATTGGTTATGTACAGCATGGGTTTATGAGTAAATGAAATTAAATATGAAAGTGGATCTTCGGAATTAGTCGGCTGAGTATCTTTAGCTGTTTGAGTTCCTAAAGGTGGTGTGTAGGTTGAGTTTTGAAGTTGAGCTCGATATGCCGTCATGACATCACTCAACGTTCCACTGACACCAATATCTCCCAAAGATGATTGTCCACCGATCACGGGTTTTAATGTCACAGCGTCACTGACTTTTTGGTTAGCTGTCGCAAATGTCTGATACCACGCCCCCAGTGAAAGCCAACCACTCTTTTTGAGTTGTGCTGTCATGGCAGCCACGAGCTCGTTGCCATTCCCCTGAGCATTTACCACTTTATTGATGGTATCTTCATAGGTGTGTGCCGCTTGCTGGATAGCCGTTTCTGCATCAGGGATAGCGCCACTCCCATTCTTTTGCTTATTCAGCAGGGCAGTAACGAACGCCGAGGCATTTTGACTTAATGTGTTCTGCATCTGATTCATGGCATTACGCTGCGCAGACTCGATAGCATCCGTGTTCACATCAGGTGAGAACAACCAGCCCGTCATGCTGTTCTTACTCGACGCCGGTAATCGCGCCGAACCACAGCTAGCACTGCCGTTGGTGATTTCAAATCCGTCTGTGACACTTTTGATGGCCATGAGCGGCGTATCGCTTTTCCCATATTGGCCATACATGCTGCTGAGTTCAGCGTTGGTCGCGTACATGCACAAATTCATTTCATAAATAGCGCGCGCAGAACTCACGGTTTGCGGCGCGACGGGTTGCATCACCAGTGAATAGCCGCTTTGCATCAGGTCAGCAATTTTGTCTGTCATCAGGTTAGCGCTGCCGATACCCATCACTGATACGGCCCACAGAAAGACCAGTTGTGCTAGTGACCAGCCTGATACCGTGGGTACCAGAAATAGAAAACCCGCGACCGTTGTGACGACCGCCATTGGCGTAGCACCACTGCCAAACACTTTCCCAGTGTGTCCCGCTTTGGTGATGTGCTTGAGGCTTATCATCAAGAACCAGATAACAGCGAGGGCAAAGACGATACCGTTAAAAATGAAGAAGAGTTGACCGACCATTGTCGCGTTAGTGGATAGCGGGTCTGTGACAACGTCACCGAATATCATAACCAAGAGTTGACGAGACAAGTCAGTTGAGCGTTTTGCCGCCGCTTCAATGCTGTCAAAACTCACCGCTGTATCAGCGCAGGCGTATGACGCCCAAAGCAAATTGACCAGTACACTGGCATAAAGGGTTCGTAACCATTTCATATTTTGACCTCGGCCTGAACGACCGTTGATGCAAGACAGGGAGGGAGGCGCTAACGCCAAGGAAATAAGGTCATGCGTATCCACGGAGTTTCATGACGAAAATCAGTGAAGGTGCCTTTTTCACCTGTATTTACCCGTTGCTCACGCAGCTGCCAGAGCCGCCACGTACAGACAATGGCCTGCAGAAAAGGAATACTGCTCAGTCCCAACAAGACCACCATAATCACACTCGCTCGCAACAGTAATGAGAAAGTCGATATCCCGCTGGCGAGTACGGCTAACAGTAAACCGAAGGCCAATAGGGCGGGGATAGCGCTCATCACCAGATAAAGCCGTTTACGTCGGATCTGCTGGCGTTCGATAGCCTCGATATCCATGCCGCTGGCTGTTACAGCTTCCTGCCAACTTAACTCGGGCTGCCGGCGACGCCGCGCAATAAGTTTTCTGGCCACACGCATGCGCTGCAGTTGCTTACCCAGTGAAGGAATAATACGGTTTTTGGTGTAGCGTGCTTCAGATAGCGGAACAAAGAGGTTGGCCAGAAAATACAGGCCGGTTTTTATCTTCATCGCGCAGCCCCCGCTTTAACTTGTTCCATCTTGCCAGCCAACTGCGGTCGGTAATGTTCTGTGGCCATCAGCGCCAGCTGCTGACCGACCAGAATGTTGCTTTTTTCCTGTTCGTGCTTAATGCCTAACGCCAGCCAGTTACCCAGGTTTTGCACACGAATTTGCTCGCGAACAAGGTTGTCACCTTCCATCTGCTGCAGGTCAGCTAAGTAGGCAGTATTGGCATAGCGCCTTCCCACTTCGAATGATTCAAATTCACGCTGAGACATTTGACCGGATGATTGCGCCTGTTGCGATGCGGTGTCATTAAAGTAACTTTGTGCCGATGGCACCTTAAGCGCGTCTTTCAAGGCATCTTTAGTGGCCGCATTCGGAGAACTTGCAGCAATCATGGCCATTTGCGGTTCGCGGGCCGCATCCATGATGCCCTCGTACTGTGTCATTAGACCTGCATACTGCTTACCCGAGGCCGTTTTGACCTCTCCTTTACCTAATTGACGCCCCGCTGAAGGTGCGGTGGTATTGAGGGTGTAGGCGACGGCAGCGTCAATCTGAGTCTGCGTGAACGTCAAATCAGGCGTTTTGCCCACCTTTCCGGCACCGTCGAGTAAAGACGCTAACTGCTTATCACCGCCCGGATACTGCGATACGCTTGGACACAAATCGGTACCGCCGTAAGCCGCATAATCTGTGGCATCGCACCACTGCCCGTGTAGGGCTGCGCTCTGATATTGCACCTGTTCTGGTGCCGGTGTGGCTTCGGTTAAGGCCGTCTTCAACTGACTATTACTGACGCCGCCGCCCCGCGAATAGCCGCTCTGCGTGGCACGGGCTTGACTATTGACGCGGGCCGCTGCTCCCGAGGTAGATTCTGTACAAATCGTTTCAGGAACGGCAAAGCTTCGTCGTGCTTGTTCAAGCCGTTCAGACTGGCGCGCGAAGCTATCCTGTGTTGCTCTTGATTGCTCTGCCTGCTCGATCATAGAAGATATTTTGTCGCCGTTGGCATTGATGGCCGCGCCCACCTGATGCTGCGTCGTCGATATCTCGGTTAATGTGCCATTAGCCGCGCGAAGTTGAGGCATAACATCGCGCGAAATAGGCACGCTACTGTTTACGTTAACCGTAGCGGCCCACGTTGGCGTGGTAACGAGTAATGAAATCAGGGATATCGTGAAAATAGCGGGGCGGGTATATCGGTGAGTTTTTTTGTCCATTTTACGCTCTCTGTTTGTCACCCTTGCAGGTAGCCGTAATCGCTGAGGAGTTGATTGGCAAGGAGATTGACCACGCTGGTGTCATCCTCATTACTTGCCTTATCTTTCATGTGGTTAAGTTGCGCGCTGGCGCTTCCGCGAGGAAATTTTGTGGCCAGCAGTTCACGGGCGACATGCGACCCTAGTTTTTCAGTGAGTCGTTTCCTCAAGGCACGGTCAGCGGGCGTTGAGTTCAGCGCCCACAGTTCGCGAGGTCCAACGGCGTGTTTGAGCAATTGCGCAACATTGCCGCGTGAGGTTTTGAAGATGCCCAAAAAGGTGGTTCCCGAACCATCAGGCGCTGCGCCCGGTGGGGTTGTCAGCAGACGCCGCAGGGTTATCTCCGGAATTTGATAGGCTTTGGTGAGTAGTGAAAAATCTTTCTCACGGACGCGCATCATGTAGACGGAGTTCGCTGACTCAAGCAGATCAGGCGGGTAGTCATCAGGATATTGAGAAGCAAAAACCGTGCGTACACCGAACTTACGTTGCTCACGGTCTTCGGTCTGCAGCGCATCCCACAACACCTGTACTCCTTTGATATTGTGCATTTCATCGATGAATATCAGTTTGGTTTCCTGATCCAACTGTTCAATACGTTTGCGGTGCAACGGGATGTAGCGAGGATCAAGATTGGCATAAAGTTCATCCTGAATTTGCGGCAGGTAAAAGTCATTTCCTCCGCCAATCTGACGCGCAAATTGATACATGATGCCGGTCTTTAATTTGCCTTCCGGTGTGGGTTTTCCAGCGACGTTATTGACATCGACAATCGCAATACGGGTTTCTGGACTGAATATAAGCCGAGTTCTACCTGACAGCAGGGGATAGTCGGTCAGGGCTTTGGCCAGACACCGTGAAACATACTGCAGTAAGGATTCTTGAGTTCCTGGTCGTGTCACGCCAACAAAATTATCGGCTAGCTCTTTTTTGCTAAGTTCATTCTGCAGGTCGTTTAGTAGCGGCACCGCCTGTGACTGTGCCAGTGTCGCTTCCGAGACATAGCCTTTATCAAACAACATATCGCGGACTTCATACCATGTTGCCGACACCCACCATTCTGGCGAGTAAGCATGAAGAATTTCGCTTTCTTCGAGTGCACGATCAACTTCAGGAACAAGCCCTGCCCCATAGCGCGTCGGGTTAATTTCTCCCTTTTCTTTGAAAGCACTATCGACAATCCTCCCAAGAATATCGGCGCAGCTGGTAGGGTCAGGCGGCAATCCGGTCGCTGGGTCTGCGCATAAGCTTTTGAGTAAGCTCAAAATGTAATCACGCTCTGTACTTAGCGGGGCTTTTAATCCCAGCTGGATATCCATCGGATTACGGCAGTGCTCAGCGGTATTTTTCAGAACAATACTGACAATTTTATGTTTCGCGTCGTCTGGCAGCGCATCATGGACGATGTCGTAGAACCCTTGCGTGGTGTATCCCTTATCGATGAGTAACATAAAGGGAATATCAATATTGCTGTTGGCCAGAAACGAGAGATGGCTACTGTTAGCGATCACCGACTTACCTGAGCCGGGTGGCCCCATAATGATCTCGGTGTGTTTCTCCTGCAAAGGACTGGCTAACTTTATGACGAACGGTTTGCGCCCCGGAGTCAGATAGACAACGTTGCCTTCAGACCAGGGACTGCACGGCTGCTGCAGCGGTAACAGGCGTAATGCGTCAGACAGGGTAGAGAACATCAGGTTAGGGCCGCTATAGCTGGAAACTGCGGGTAGTGTTGATATCCATGCACGCACCGGATCACCAAAGGTTCCCGTGACATCAGTGATCCCCCACCCCTGCAGTGATTTCTTGAGCAGGGTGAGATTACGCTGCAGCGCTTTATTGTCGCGGTGCCACGTACTGGCGGTAATGCTTAATACGACAATCGGGTCCTTTTTATCCTGCTCCAGCAACCACTGTACGGATTCATACTGTTGACGCAGGGCAGGGATAATCGCCAGAAAGGTTAATAGGAAATTTTTATAACCGAGCTGTGAGGCACCGCCCGGCATAATATCGAACCGTAAACGCCACGGCACCTGACGGGGGACGTTGGCAAAGAGTTCGGGGAAGATTTGCGGCCGCTGCGGGAATAACGTCATGGCCAGTTGACCGTGGAAGAACCCGTCTACTTCCACAATGGCCCCTTCTGTGGAGACTTGGGTATCGCAGTATTGATAGTTCAGGTGAGGGGCAAGACATGCACTGATATCTTTGCCATCACCTCGTATTTTGCCATGTGGCATGACGCGATCACCGGGAAGTAAAGGTTGCCAGTACGGTGACGTGCTGCTTTTTTCGATTTCATCACGAATGATGCGGCCTGTTTCGTGCGCATCCATAAGACGGACAGACACACCGTTGTTTCCTGCGTTCATGTCGAAGATAAGCTTGTCTAGAAATGCATCATGACGAAGTTTTAAACCTTCAAATTCAGAGTAGATCGGGTTTTGTGAGAATCGCGCTTCAGGTAATTCACCCAGCGCGTTTTGTCTGCGGATTTCGTTTTTGTGTTCATCGGCAGGCAGGGCACCGATGGCGGTATACACCACTAGAAAAACCCGCTCACGCGCCATATAGGGCGACATCTTTTCGATACGCTCTTGTGCCACGTCGTCCATATCCAGATGCAGGTGCTTCCATCCGCGGCGCAGCGGCTTCATGAGCTCGGTCATTTCTTCTTTTCCACGATCGGGATCGTGTTCAAACACAACACTGAGCTTATAACCTAATGCTTTAAAATCACCTGTCAGCTTGTCGGCCAGATGGGTATAAAAGAACTGAAATGTGCCTGACTTAGGGGGTTGTCCTTCGGGGGATTCTTCAAAGCTGAAATCTCGAAATGCGCCCTTAATTTCCAGACAGCTGACAAAGTCATTATTCTTGGTCGTCTGAATGTAGGCCGCATCCATAGACGGATGGCGGATTTTGTCATCGTCTGTTAAGCCGATAACGGTGCGCAGGTCACAATAGTCTGCGAAGTTTTGGCCCAGCGTGTAGCGTGACAGCCACGCCAGTGCGTCTTCAATTTTATCGAGGATCATGCTCCACCTTGCTTGCGGTAATGTTGATACATCAATGGCCACCAATCAGGGGTGGATTCGAGTGGGGTTAAATCAGCAGGGTCTGGCAGACGAGCGGGATTTAGCACCGGTGATAGGCTGTGCCATGCAGCCCGTGTCCCGTTGCGTTGTAAGGGTGCCGTCCTGTGTAACGCCTGCGCAAAAGCACCGGGATGTGAGGTATCAAAGCGCTTTTCAGCCAGCGTTTTGTGCTCAGTAAGCCATTCCAACAGCTGTTGGGCATCCTTTCGCGTCTGCTCATCGTCACAACGAAGTGCGACATACAACGTGCGCTGGAAGTGGCTGATATCTTCAGGTGACAGGCCGGGTAGGATTGCCATGACTGCGCTGTCTGCGTTGAGCGTATTGAGTTCTTTCCATGCGCGACAAAACGGATCGACTACCGTGAGATTACTGTCATCGCGATTGAGCGGGTTTCCATCACGGTGTATTGCCGTATTGTGGCCAGAAGGATAGCCACAATATTCGCATTCGCAGCCCAATGATTGCGCATGGGCATTTTTAAGCGCACCTTTTTCTTCAGGCGAGTCACCGGCAATGGTGTGTTTAAGATCGAGTTCAAGCATATAGCCTCTTTGGCGTAGTGAATGGAAAATGAATGCTTAAGAAACGATGGCTTTTAAAGCTAAGGAGATGAGGGTGATGAATAGCATTGTTAAAAGGTAGAAAATTATTGTTGCTCGGATAGGGCGATCATAATATGGAATGAATTTTATTTTTGTCGATAATAGCGCCAGTGATTTAAGGCCAATGTTTGCGCATTGGGTAGATATGAGTAATATCAATAAGCCAAAAACACACACTTCTTTAAAACTTAATTCATACGGTATTGCCTCTTGGTAAAAAAACAGGTAGGTAAGAATAAATAATGGAATGTAAATTAAAAATAAAACGCCGACTAAAATGACTGATTTTATAAGCGGTATTTTCACCCTTGGGTCGGTATCGCCAATAAACCATTTCCAAAATATTGAATATCTATTGGGTAGGTGGCGCACGATAACTCCTTATTTAAAATATTTAACGAAACTTCATTTTTGTGTGATTAAGATGCTATTGGCATGGGGATTATCTCGCGAGCTCTTAGTATTGATTCCATTAATAAAGGTACAAAGCATTCTGTGAATACATATATAAACAAAACCCCCAATGTATAAAAAACAAGGGTTGCTATAAACGGGTGTTTTTTGTAGGCATCATGAGGTATGCAGGGCAGTTTCGCTGAAAGCAATTTAATCACCACTGTACTAAATAACACCCCACTGATTGACATAACAAGCATTGCGCCCCACACAGTTACAAGGGGGTGTTCTCCAAACTGATTGTTTGTCGGGAATGGATTTAGTAGAAAAATCACATAAGCGAGTAGCGGTAATGCGTATAGCACAATCCATATCATGCATAGCACAACCTCACTGTTCGACATCTTCCTGTGATCAAATAGATAGGTGTAATCAATAGTTTTACGCCAGATTGAAGAATAGGATTTTATGAAGTTATCCATTTCTATTCCTTTATTACTGATGAAACTCCCCGACAATGTCGGGGAGTTCTGTTCATTAAATTCCTACTGGGTTTAGCCCCATCTGTTTCTGACCACGACTGACAATCTGGCTCAGCGCTAATAAGAACAGGCCAATGCCAAACATCACGGCAATCTCCCACGGTTTGATTTGTGGGTTGTTCTTTTTCCAGCGCATCATCAGCAGTGCCAAAATGATGAAGATGATCCCAATCACGGGAGCCGCATCGAGTAGCGGCTGTTTAATGTCCGTGAAAAATCCCAGTCCGCTATTCACCATGCCACTCAGGTCATCGCCAGCGGCGTGGGCAGGTTGACTGGCCAGTGCGCTTAATAACAGCCCGCTTAACCACAGTGAAGTGCGGCGGCGAAGTTGATAAACGCGCAGGGAAAGTTCTACTGCAGACCACAGCATGATATTTTTCAACGTTTTCATAGTATTCCTTAATTATTACCAGTGAATATTGATTGTGTTTTGAATGGCGTTAAGCACCGCCGGATTGCAGATTAAAAGCACGCCGCAAACGAAGCGCTTGATACCTGATGTGATGTCATCACCGCGTGATAGCCCGGTGTGACCGTCTTTTTGAGACCGTCGCAGGCGCAACAGTCCATTGAGAACAAAAAACCATCCCACCGTCTGCAAGACGGTTAGGCCCGCATTGACCGCTTGGGCTGCGGGACCATAACGGGCCTCCGGTACATACGAGATGGCATCGTATGTCACGGCACCTAACGCAAACTGATTGGCGCCAGCATTAACAACGCTCTCAATGCTGATGATGCAACACCCGAGTAGTAGGACAGCGAGAAAGGTGCCAGCGGAGTCAGCTCGCTGACCGCGCCGAGTTCGTCCCGCCTGACCAGACAGATAAAGAATGATAAGGGCGATGCCACCGACGCCTGCGATGGCCAGAACCAGTTGCGTTGTGATAGCGGATAAACTGTTTGCCGCATTGGCCAACATCTGGACAAAGTCCATATCCTCTCCTTAACGAATGACGCCCGATGAGGTCACCACTTCACGTTTGCTTTCATCGATGCGTAAAACCGTCGCGCCGGCAAAGTGGTCACCGGGTCTTAATGCCCAGCTGCTGCCTTGCCACGTCACCCATGCCAGTCCGGGATACAGGCTGTTAATCTTCGCCTTATTTCCTGACCAGCGTGTTTTCGCTGACGTTTTAGTCGACGTTACTGGGGTTTTGGCCATCGATGCCGTTTGGGTCGGTGCCGCAATGACCGTGGGGGCCTGACGCGTCTTTTGTATCTCTGAGAGCTGTTGCTCAACGTGGTCAAGGCGGCGCGCTAATGCCGTTAATCCTTCACGCGTTTTCTCGCTGTAGACCTGTTGGGAATTTAACGCCCTCGAGACTTCCTCTGCGAGAGAGTCCGTGGGCGTCTCGGGCGGGGCTATTGTTGGCGTGTCTTGGTCTAATGCTGTCGGTTGAGAAGGGGACGGTGAAGATTCAGGTATGGGAGGTGGTGTTACTGCTACCGGACTCGTGGTTTCCACGGGCTGCGCTGCCGTGAATTGGGGTTGAGCTGGCGCTTGTGTGCTGCTCCCACTCATTTTCCAGGTTAACCCCAAAATAGCAAAAATCGCCAGTGCGGCGATTTGAACTTTGGGCTGGTCATATAACGGACGCTTTTTAGGCTTATCCGATGAGATAATGGGCGAGTCTGCCGTGAGCTCATCGTCGTCCAAGGGTTCGGGCGCGGTTAACTCGGGATCAAAGTGTGGTTTCATTTCGCGTTTTCTCCTACGGGCGCGGGTATGCAGTCTTTGTCAGTGACGGGTTTCATAAACAAGATAGAGACGACCTGACGACGATTAACATTGACCTGAGTGACGGGCAGACGAGAAGCGTCCTGCGACATGACTTGAGCCGTCTGTTGCCCGATACCGCCAGCAATCACGCCAGCGACGGCCTTTCCATCGGGTGATCCAGTTCGACCAGTCACGGTGCCGCTGTTGGTCGTCAGAATTTGTGTGTTGCTGTCCTCATACAGCTGTCCCACTTTGCCGATGCCGCTTGCAATGGCGGGTAAAACGATACGAGTGAAATAGCGATGATTAACATCACTGGCCACCGACGAACGCTGAGTTTCATCATCCAATGCATAGGCATCGATGGTGCAGGTCATCCCTTTAAAATCGAGCGTTTTAAAGTTCACGATGACGCCATCCCCTGCCAACTGAACGTTCTGTGCCGCCAGTACCGCCCCCGCTAACTGCCCCGCAGGTATGGTGGCCAACACTTTTGACTCGGGGTTATCTGAGTCAATCGCGGTGTCAATTGTGCCCGGATAACGTACCAGTCCGGGGATGCTGATGCGCGATACTGCGGGCGTTGTTGTTGATGTCGCGGTGGTTTGCACGGATGACGCAGCATCATGAGATGCCAGCCCAGGTACGCTCTGAGCCCACTGGCTGAAGGGCGATTGCCCGTCTCGGCCCTCACTGCCAAACGCGGTGGCCAACTGCATATCACTGGTGTGCCAGCGCGCGCTAAGCTGAGTCAGCAGGTTGTTGATTTGCTGCTTCTGCTCGTCGTTTAAACCGCCTTGCTGTCCGTTTTGGGATGGTGAGGTATCACTTTGGGTATTGAGCGCAACGGGTGTTGCGGGAACGTGAGGAACCAGCGGCGTCTCGTCTAGTCGTTGGCTTTCACTGAGTGAGGCCACAAAGCTATTACCGTCGCTTTCGGCCTCCTGAGCGCCTTGTTGGTTGGACAGTTTTAATAAGTCGCGATATTGACGGCTTTCCTGTGAGGTGACTGATGCATTGTTGGCCACACGGTTTAAGTTGTACTGTGACTCAGGAGTGGCTGACTGATGCATCCACCCCCATCCCAGATAGCCACCGGCGGCAACAACCATAATGCCTATCACCACCAAGCCGAGCGTTTTTTTGCCGTCGCTGGCTGCGTCCTTTTCGATCGCCATTATTGCAGCTCCAGAGTCAGTGGGACGTTGTGTCCCTGAACTGAGAAGGTGACATAGGGGGTCACCGGCATTTTCCAGACGTGCGTGCCGTCAGCGGAGGACAACGTACTATCAAACGCATCGCGCAACTCAGCGCGAGAGCGTAGATAAACATCATCGCCCAGCTGCCATGCCTGAACATCGGGCACGCCGCCCTGCGTTTTGATGCGCTGGGCTTCTTTCGGGGGAACACCGTCAAGAAATGCCTGCAGCGTGTTGTCGTATAGGCCCACTTTCTGGCGAGGTGCCGCCATTGGGCGTGCCGAAGGGCCAGACTGGGGTATTCGCAGATCTAGACGACTGTCGGTGGGCTGAGAGGCTTGGGTATTGCTGGGCTCACCGCTGGTCATACTGATAGAGATGGGCACCGCTAACCCTTTGAGATAGACCGTCACACTCCCGGTGTCATAGGCACGGCGTGCCTGAATGGCCATCGAGGGGGTGTCGGGCAGGTAATTCACCTGAAATCCTGCGGGATTGCCATTGACCGGCGGGGCGGCAATAGGCCAAGGCGCACCTGTCTGATCGGTAAAATTCACGACCCCCGGATAGTTGGGGAGCACTTGCACCATCGGTAGCGATGATCCCGGCTCGAGATTCACGGTCAATGAACGTATGCGTGGAACGGCGGTGACTGGCGCCATTCCGGTACTCCGTTGCACGCCATCAAGACCCGAGCGCAGCTGTTTAATGGCCTCAGCCGATAACGGCGTGGTGACGTTCTCAGCATACTGCAGAGCTGCATCGGGCGGCATCGGCGTCGGAATACTCGTGGCGGTCGTGTCTGCCACCGCCGCTGCGGGGGGCGTCGTCGGTGCCGTTGTAGGCGCGACTGGCGGTGTCGGTGCAACGGGCAGTGCTGCCGGCGCAGGCGGAACCGATACGGTCGGCGTGGTTGATAATGACTGTGCCGGTTGCCATTGCGGCGGCGGTGTGTCTGCGGCGATGACCGACGCACTGCTTAATAGACCCGCGATAATGAATAGGGTTTGTTTCATTGTGCCGATGCCTCCCTGGTGACCACTTGTATCACTTCCAATCCGTCTTTTTTCAACCGAGGATCGGCGCGCGTCACGAGCATGACGAGGGTGAAGTTTTGTGGTGGCAGTGATGATGTCTGTCCGGTGAGTCGGAATGTGACGGGATACTGCAACCGCCATGCGTAGGCACCGTTATCCAGCACACCTTTGCTGTTAACGACACCGGTTGAGGTCAGCACTGACAGGTTCATTTTTTTATCACGGACGTTGGCCAGAACGTTCGAGTTGACCAGTGCGTTGTAGTAACTGGTAAAGCCCGCCGTATTGAAACCGTCCTGACGGGCGTTGATTTGTTCGCGGTAATGGACAAAGTCGAGGGTGAAATCCTTGCGAATATGGCTAGCACCGTAATCGATAATATCGGCGTCGCTGTACACCGGTTCGTTGATAGTCGGAATAGGAATGATACGACCGTGGTCACTGGCGATAACGCTTTGTGGTGGATTTGCCGCTTTCCAAGCGAGATAGAAATTACTGAGTAACAAAATAACGATAGCGATGGATTGCCATACGTTGACTGACAGACTTTTTCGCGTGAAGGCCACATTCAGTTGCGCACTTTGATGCTGTGCCACCGCAGCCGAGTACGGTTGTTCAGCCGTCACCTTCGGTGCGACAGTTTTTTTATTCATAACACATTTCCATAGAGCGGTGTCCGCCTGAACACTCAGACGGACAGACGTTGGCAAGAGAAGTTACAGCGAGAAGGGGTAAGCCGTGCCCGCAGGCGGTGTGACGGACGTGGGGGCTGACTGTTTGTACTCGGTCCGTGGTGTGCTCCGTGTACCGACGGGAACGTTCGTGGTTGGGATATATCCTTGCCCTAAATCCCCCCACGGATCGATATTTCCGGGCAACAGCGATGACACCTTATCCCGTGCCGCTGAACAGATTTTATCTTTGATCTGGTCAAATATCTGACTGAAATCGGGGAACGTGGGCACTGTAATACTGGTGCTGATATCCCCGAGGCATTGGGAAAAGCCGCTGTTGGCCTGCTTTTCTCGCTGAGCCCAAGACTCTGCCGCTTTGCGGTCTTGCTCGTACCCCGCCTGAGCACCCGAAAGTGCCGCGTTTGCCGCCGCACAGCTGGCGGCATGTACTGCGGGCGCAGTAAGCACGGTAAACAGCAACAAGCCGGTGAGGGCCATCTGTTTCATGGGGAAGCTCCATTAGTGACCCGGACGTGGCATGGTCGGGGCGTGTCGGTGGGTGGATTCAGGTTCACGGCGGACTACTAACTGGTCAGGTGCCACCGGTGCACTGTCAAACCCCAGCTGCTGCTGTAGTGCCGCCGAGCGCTTTTCCGGCTCGGTGCCCTGTGCATATAAACGCTGTGGCTCATTATTGAGGCGAAAAACGTAGTCGTTAAAACTACCGGTTTCATTGTTAATGGGGTTGCCGTAACCCAACGGTTGCAGTCCGTCAGGGGTGATTTCATTCAGCGTCATATGCGGGCTTCCGTTGGCGTTTTTACACAGGCGTCCCAGCACGGGTTTATAACGATCCTCATGCAGCACAACCCCCTGAACAAAATCGCCGTGGGCTTTAACCAGTAATAATTTGAGCTGCCCTTCGGCATCCATCGATTGAAACAACGCTTTGCCTGCATCACGTGACGGAGAGGGAAGCGTTGGGCTATCAGGTTGCCTGTCGGGGGTTGGGACGCCTTTGCCATTGGGTTCCATCCACAATGCATCGGGAAGATTGGGCCAGTCAGGTAAGGCGACTTCGGCCTTTTTCGCCAACTCAGTCACTTCGGCCTGCAGGTCTTGATAGGTTTTCAGTGAGTACGCCAGCATCTCGCTTGGCGGCGTCATCTCACGGGTATTCGTGTTGACAATGGAAGGGTCAATGGCCTGTTTGGCTATCCAGTTATTGCGGTTGCGTTCTTCCTTGCGTGTGACGTCGTTACCGTTATCATCCAGCATCGGCTTCCCGTCCTTATCTTTCTGTTTGACCTCCACCATTACCGTGGTTTTTCCGGTCATCTGCAGCGTGACCAAGTCATTGTTTTTTAGTCCAGCATCAGCAATGGCGGCGCGCAATTCTGTCCCCCAGACGACACGCTCCCCTTCAGCGGTACGCAGACGGGCGTAATAGCTGTTGCTTTCTCCCTTCTTAAAGTTGTAGGGCGCAGGCCCATGTTTAAGCAACGTCCCCGTGAGTCCTGAAGACGCCTCATCATGACTGGCATTCATCGGGCCTGATGAAGGTGCTTTCTGCGGCAGAATATCCGCAGGAAGGTTATCTGCCGGCGTGTTTGGTGGTGCAGACGTTGGCACCGTCGATGAGGCAGGGGCAGATGTTGCGTTGCTCTGGCTCGGATGAACCAGAATTTCAGCTGCCTCACTGCCCAGTGGCGTTGGCTCATCAGGTAATGGGGGCTCTGAGCGTAATTTTTCTCGCGCTGCCTCGAGCATTTTTATTTGCTCATCGTTGGTGAGCTTGATCGGTAAATCGTATTCAGCAATCAGGTTTATCGCGCGCTGTTTAAACGCGGGACTGCCGGTGAGTTCGATGTTTCCCTGCAGGACCATATCCTGTTTGGCCACCAATAACGCGCCGAGGATCATGCGGTCGTTTTGACTCGCCTGCGGCGTGGCCATAATGATACGACCTTGCTGCATATAGCGTGTAAAGGCACGCTCGCCGTCAAGTAAATAGTGCTGAGTACCGCGCTCACTGCCCGCTTTGTGCAATAAAGCCCCTTCCAATGCGACGAGATCAATACGTTCTCGTGCCTGCTGACTTCTTTCAAACTTAATGCCGTCAGGTTCGATCTCCGGTGCCGCCTCATCTACCGGTGTGTCATTTTCGCCTGTCGGTGTCTGTGCTTTCTTACTTACTGGCTGTTTCTGTTCATCTTGGTGCGGCGTGACCGTCGATATTTCCTGCTCCTCGGTAGTCGGTGCCGACACCACGGGGGGAGATTCCTGAGTTAATAACGACGCAATTGATACGTGGTTCTCTTGTTCAACTGCCTCAGCGGTTTCAGGTGCTGCTGGTAAAACATCACTCTCGGTTGGAATAAGCGGCTCAGCGCTTGCACTCTCCTGCGAAACAGCGGTTGCCGTTGTCTGTTGCTGTGGGCTTTCAGGTGTTTTAACTGTGCTGGCGTTACCTTTGTCGTCGCCGGTGGCAGGCTGATCTATTTTCTTGGCTCTGCGTGTTTTTTTCGGTGGTGTGACCGTAGGCGTTTCAGGAGGCGAAACCGTCAGCTCTGGTGCTATTGGCGGCTCAGGCGTCGCCTGACCTCTGGCCATCCAGTCTTCATAGGCCTGCTGATTTTCTGCATCATATATCTGTTCGTTTTCGACGCCATTTACCTCTAGGTTTTCAACTTCATGCTGACCTACAGGTTCATTATTGACGCTCTCTGGTTCATTCATGGTAACAGTCTCAATCGGTTGTCGGGATGGCGGCGAGTCCGGTGTGGACTCGGGGAGCAAGCGTTGACGGTATGGGGCGAGCTCATCAATGAGCGCTGTGAGTCCGCGTGATTGATGGAGATCGTTAAAGTCAGTGAAGCCCTGTGCCTTTTCGGCGGGGGTCAATGCAGGCAGCACGGCAATCCCGCCAGTAAGCTCGGCGGCTTTCTCTGCCGCCTCTTTGCCGGGATTACCGGGACGTTTAGGCTTTGGTGGGTCATCATCCCCAAGAAACAGCATTGGGCTGTCGGGGTATTTTTGATGGAGCTGCTCAGCAACTTTGACCAGGTTTCCGGAATCGATGGTCATCACAACGGGCATTTTTAGCGCCATTGCGCCACTGGCGGCGGTGGCATATCCCTCAGCACAGACAATGGGTTTGCCATTTTTTAGCGAGCCACCGACGACAAAAAAATTGCCACTTTTCTCTGCGTCTTTGGTCAGCCGCTTATTACCGTCTGCGTCTATGGTCTGCATCGAGCGAATGACGCCGTCGATGTTTTGCAGGGGGATAAGCAATTTTTGCTTTTCGTCGATGTGTACGCCCTTTGCCACATCAACCCCTTTTTTCACCAAATAGGGATGCTTTTTGTCAGCTTGCTTATTCTTGCTATAGACGTAGCGCACATTGCTGGCTTTTTTATTCTGCAATACCCGTTTGGCTTCGGCACGGTCCCACTGGCTTTGTGCCGTCACCGCTTTGATATGCAGCGCCGCCGTAGGATCGGGCTCCTCACCGCTAAAGTACCAGGTGCTTTGGTTCTCGGTACCGCCATCCCTAAAATCGTTAAACCAGCCATTGGGTAGACCATCCAGATGTCCCACATAGGTACAGGATTTTTTACCGGGCTTGTCGTCGTTCATACGAATACGTTGCCTAGTACCGTCCATGACGAGCGGTTTAGACAGATCAGCTCCGTTTGCCCGTAAGAAATCGGCAAACTGAGTCTGCGCGTCCCCCGCGCTCACGCCGACAATCAACGGATCGGGTTTCCACGGCTGGAGTGCTTTCATATCTGCACCGGGGATGGCGTACCAAAGCTTACGTTCGTCATCAAAGCGCAGTGCCGGTTTGTTATCCTCCAGTTTGCCTGCAGCCACACGAGCCTCATCTTTCTCGCTGTGGGGTACCGCCAGATAAGTACGCGAATAGGGCGTATTCATCGTTATCTCCTTTAATCAAAGAATTTCCGATACCACCAAGGTCGGCCATTAAGTCGATGACCGCGAAGCAGGTGGAAGATACGTTGGCTAAGCACGGTTATCGTGAAGCCAAAATGTGCCAGAACGGCGTAAAAGACGATGAGCCCGACGCAGAAGATGAACATCTTTGTGGAGGGCCACTTAAACCAGAGAGCAAACACCAGCCATGCCAGCGCCGGAATACCAAAAATACATACCGGCGGTGAAGCATCACGGCCGGGGTGATAATCATTGGCCATGTTGTTGACTCCGTTGATTGAATTCATGAGTTCCGATATAGCTGCGCGCCGTCTCTTCGGTTACCGCCTCTTCCTGATACATTTTCCAAACATGATCGCTAATGCGCGCCTCCCGATGGGTTAGGTCGCGATTGAGCAACGTTGGCCATTGGGTGTAGTCGTGCTTGCGCAATGACTCACGCAGTTCATCATCAAACAGCACGTATTCTTGTACGGCGCGGCGCTTGCCATCGGTCGTTGGCACTAAACGCTGCATCACGATAAACCTCATCAACTCCAGCATGTCGTGGGCCAAGGGTTCGCGATTCTCTGCGGGAAGCATACGCACGCTACGTGAGAACGCATGACCCGGCGAAAACGCATGTTCGGTGCCTAAACAAAGATGGCCAGACAGCGCCGCACTCACCATGCCTTCAACCGTTTCACCGTCGCGAACTTCGCCAATACCGATAACGGTCGGTGCCTGTCGCATTGATAGCCTGAGTCCCTCAGCAAAACTCGGCACATCACGACCGACTTCACACTGCTGTGGCTGAAGCAACCAGTTAGGTCCCCCCAATAGACCCTCGACCGGATCTTCATAGGTGGTGACTTTACAATTGGGGTTGGTTTCACCGTGGTGTTGGTAAACGGAGGTCAGTACCGTGGTTTTTCCCGAACCGGTTGGACCGACAACGAGGCCAACACCTTCCACCGGAAGATTAGCGAGCGCCTGATACAGTGGGGCGGGAAGCCCTAGTGTGTTTAATCTTAGATGGTCGTTATTGATAATACGTAGGGTAACTGCCACGGCGGTGTTAATACCGCGTATGGTGGATTGAACGAAGTTGGCGCGAAATCGAATGCGCTCGCCGCGCTCAAGTCCGAACCGTTGCTGGCTGTCCCCTTCGAGTTGCAATGCAGCATCATCGCCTTTACCGCTTTGAATGCGCGCTTTAATGGTTGGGTTAAAGAGAAAATCAATGAGCATGAGTAGCGACGAGTGATCGAGCAAGAAGGATGAGGCTCGGATCAGTCGTCCATGTAAGCCGATGATGAGCGGTCCATTGGACTGCAAATGAATATCGGATACGCCGTTCCGATAGCAATGGACAAAGAAGGCTCGAAAGATATCCGGCGTTAATCCCTTGGAAAAATCAAATTTATCCACGTCTATCATGGTGTCGCCCTTGTTTGGATAACCGGTTTCCACTGCTTTTTATCCAGTTCAAAGCCGGCACGTTGTTTTAGGTCACGCACTTTGTCGCCGAGCATCAACTCTTCACGCGTACCGCTGACAGTCTGTTGCTGTTCGGTTACCACAGGCGGAGTCACCATCTTTTGTTTGACTAACAGCGAATAGCGCATCATGCCGGTGTAATCACGTGTCAGACGGTTGAAGTTAGCCGCCAGCGTGTCATCAGCGCTTTGTCTGCCTTCCTCCCAGCCCTTCTTAATGGCGTTTTGCCAGACATTGCGCTCTGCACGGTTGCGAGGGATCACCGTGTCGGTAGGCGATGATTTGACGGATAAACCAGCAAAGAGATATTGGCGCCAGCTCGGCGGATTACTGACAAAGCGCTCAGGCACCAGAATGTTGTAAACGTGATTGGCAGTACGCATCTGCTTGTCGGTAATGGTGGCCAGCGACGTCGCCTCGGCAATCACGGGAGGTAGCCAGCCTTGACGATTAATCAAGGGTGAAAACAGATACGTTGTATCGAGCTGGCTCGCACGTTGTTCTAATGACTGACGTAGCTCCCATGCCCGCTGAGCTTTGCCGCCGCGAAAGCCTTCGGTTTTCCCCGCCTCAGTCAGCATCTGGTAGACCGTGTCGTTGACACCATCATGGTCATCGGCTTCAGGACTGAGATAAGCCGACATCGAGGGCGGCGCAGGCATATCGGTAGGTGGCGTCGCCGTGGCCGCCATGACCTTATTGAGCGGGTAAATGAGCGTCAAAAGGATGACGCCCACCGCACGAATACGGGACTTTGTCATGACAGTTTCCCCTTAAGCGGCGGCATAAATCCGACTTCGAACGCGTCGGCCTGTTGCGTGACGGTCGCGCGCCAGCTGATTTGGGTTCGGATAAGGCGCAGAAGCGTTTCAAAACTGACGTCTCGCTCATGGATAGTGACGGGGAGCGGTAAGCGCACGCCGGAATAGCGCAGGGTAATGCCGCGTTGATGGGCTAACTGAGACAGCAGCTCAAGGGCATCACCATCCCAATCTACCGAAACGCGTTGTGAATTGGCCGTAATACGACCGGGGAGCAACCAACCCTCTTCAGTCAGTGTCAATGCAAGACGCTGTTGCTCTTGTTTGAAAGCGATTTGAGCGGGCGTGGGTGTCAGGATGGAAGACGTCGAGGTTGAAGCTGGGGCGTACTGGCAGCCAGACAGCAGGAATGGCACCAGTATCCCGATAAGGATAGGTCTTTTCATGAGCTTGCCTTAAATGAAGTAGAAGAGGGGTTAACCCGCTTTGACGATATAATTGAACGCGACGTTTTTAGGCCGGACTTCCTGTCCCTTCGAGCGATAATAGTGCTCCATTCCGCTGTGATGCCCCTTCAGTCTCCCGCCCGTATTCAAGAACATGTCACTTTGATCTGCTTGATAACTCAGCAGAGCACGTCTGGCATCGAAGCCACGTCCGTTATCCCAACCGCGAATGAACACACCGCGTAAGTCAGGTAGTACACAGCTCGGATAGACGCGCGCGAGTTGAGGGTTAGAACCACAGGCGAAGCTTTGGCCTGCCATAAGGAAATAGCCTGTCGGCGGCGTAGTCGACGGCCACGGGATAGGGCTGCCAATAGGATAACTGTCGCCGATTGAGCTCCACACGCGATCCTTACAGATAAGCGGTGCGCCCGCCGCATCATGGCTTATTGCGCCCGTGGCAGGACATGTCGAACCTATCAGGCTGACTTTATCGAGTTTTAAAATGCCGCCTGCCGATAAGTCTCCCTCTGAGCGAACTTGGCCGCCTCTGAGTTCCCCGCCGGTGTAAATACCCTTGTTGTTCAGGCTGCGAACCCAACTGCTATCGGACATATAAAACCCACCGCCGTGAGTTTCATTCATCCAACCTTTGCTACCTTGTGTGGTTATCCAACCCCCAGTGCTTTTGATATCACCGCTAAAGGTCGCGTTTTGACCCGATACCGTTCCTGCTTTATTTAAGTTATTACCATCCATGTCGATAGCCGTATGCATACGGTTAAAGTCGGGATGGCCGTTTACCGCGTAGCGATAAAGCCTGTCATTACCCTGACCGGATGTGCCCAGCAGGTCTGACGGAATGAAGGTGACCAGCGCGCCTTGCTTACTGCTCATGCCATAGTCCGCGAGACTCATTTTCCACCCACCGCCTGCCCCTATCGCCTGATTGTCAGGCCAGACATAGCCCCCCAGTCCGGAGATATTGCTGGAAATATGGCGCAGCGCGCCAAAATCCCACGGCGTTCCGCCGGTGGTCATCACAAAGGCCTGCAGCTGGCTGGCTATTTTTGGGTTGCTGACCACCGCAATAAGATAGTTTTGGTGGTGATCGTTAGCCCCCAATCCTGCGGGAAGATAGCCGCCGTTTTTGAGCGTAGTGATGTTGATATAAACAGGTTGTTTGGGCTTAACCTGAGTGGCGAGCGTATCGATATGGTCGCTGATGTAGCGGCGGGCAGCCAGCTGAACAGCATTAAATTGGCTGGCAGTGACGTCCCATGTTCGCTCTGATAGCTGCTGTGCAATCATCTTAACCCCTCGGGGAGCCGCCATCATCCCGAGCCCTAAAACCAGTGCGAGCGCTATCAGTTGCGCATTACCTTGGTTGATTCTTTTCATTTCGACCTCCCTGCTGAATAGAGTACAAGTTCGTTCTGACCCAAAAACCCATCATCAGGTAAGCATGCATTTTCGGCTTTACTGTGTGTTTTTGAACGCGCGAAACGTACACCATTGATGATGACGTTTATCTCTTTCAAAGGTGAGCTGGCTAGCTGGCCGATATATTCGCCACACAGACGTTGATGAACACTTTTGAACGTTAATATCGATTCATTGGTGTTGAGGTTGTAGATGCTTTCTACATGTAGGTTGTTCAAATTACTGAGTAGCTCATCTTTTTGAAGATTGAGTAGGTAATAATTAGCGATAGAGCCCACGCCAAGACCCAGCGTGAAGCCGACCAACAACACAAAGAGAGGCGGCGGTAAGTGCTTCATTTTGGGGTGAACTCCACAATAAAGAGGCCGGTCAGTAATGACAGGCACAAATAGGGGGCGAGCGGCTGTGGGCTTTTATTGAGACTCATCGGCAAAAGCATGAGCAAAAATGCGCCGCCACAGCTGTACAGTGCGGTCGCGGGAGAGAGCCACGCAAAAAGGCCTGCAATAAGATGAACATCCCCCAAGCCTAAAACTTCACGTCGGTGGTAGCGTTTGAGGCCCCACCATAGTGTTCCCATCAGACAGAACATGAGGGTGCTACCAAGGACAGCCGATAGCAGCGATAAGTCGTGCTCAATGGACAGTAACTGCGTGAGCAGACCAATACACCAGAAGGCGTTGGTGAAACGTAACGGCAGCCAGTGTCGAAAGGTATCGAGCCACAGCAGTGGAAGTAGGGCGGTGAACATGAGCAGCGCGGAGAATTTCTCCTGATAGGTGAGAAATAGGCCGAGCATCAAAAAGACCAGCGATACAGCGTCGGACAGCCGGTCGGGCAATGGGGGCGCGTCATGTTCACGCAAAAATGCGTTAACTTGCCTCCTTTGCAAATAGAGACAAAAACACAATAACGAGAGAGTGACTATTCCTGACAGCAGGCTCATCCAACCCCCCGTAACCGCTGGTAGATTGTGTATACTTGCCGCGCATAGCGCTGTCTGATGGGCGAATTTTTGTCCCTGAATCCTGCGTTATACGAGCCCAAACAATCCCACGTAATACCACAGACCTGAAAATGCCTCGCCAGCACCCAAGCGCCCGCCTGAACATTTAGGCAAGCATTGCTGAGTAGCTCTTGATGGCTGCTAATGATCCCCATCGATATGAGTCGGTTCGCGTTCGCATCATTGATTTGCATCAGCCCATAGTCGCGACTGGTTGCTTTTCCTTGTTTGTCTCGGTTAACGCCGACAGCTTTGGGATTCAGTGAGCTTTCTTGAATCGCAATGGCCCTCAGCAATAGGGGATCGATGTGATAACGCTGTCCCGCCTCAGTAAAACACCAGGCATGAGCCTGAGCCGTTAGACCCAGACTCAATACCAGCAGGAGGAGCGTATTGCGTAAGACAGCCATGCCTCCTCCTATCCCTTAGTTGTTGGTGGTGAATGCCAGCGTGTTTTGCCCGGTACTCCCGCTGTTAGCGGTGCACTGTTTACCTGCGTTAGCGGCAGATACGGTGCCGTTGTTTGCGGTGCCGTTAATCGACGTGGTGATAATGCTTGGGGCGCTGCTCATGGATGTGGCGAGCTGTGTACAGGCTTCATACGGAATACCGTTGTAAGTCAGCGTAAAGGCTGATTTTGCTGAACCGCTGCTGGTCGCAGGAGCCAGCGTGACGGTACCGCCAAAGGAATTTCTTAATGTGGCAGTGCCTGACGTTTTGTTGCCATCAATCTTCATTCCCCCGGGTGCGCCGCCAAACTGGATAAGCGTACCGGTCATATCCGCTGCGCCGCTGAAATCATAAATCCCGTCAGTTTTCAGTCGCGCTCGGGCGTTAGTGATAATGCTCGTCCCGTTGCTGTACTCGGCTTGGACGTTATTGGAATCAGAGATACCCGACCCAAATTTGATGACGCTGATGACCATAACTGCGACAACAGCGAGTGTGATGACCAGTGCCAATAAGTTGGCCTCGCCACGGTGAACAGACGCAGGGCATCGGGATAACGTGATGTTGTCCATAAAGGTTCCTTGTTTTTGATTGGATTAAGTTATGCGCCGGTGACAGCGCTGAGGTTTTGCGTTGAAACGGCGACGAGCGCCATATACAGGCCTGACAAAGCGTAAATAATCAGGTTTAACCACCCGGCCAGACTCTTGATGTTGGCCAGCGTTCGGACTAGCTGGTCGTGGGCAAAACTGTCGATGATGGTTTCCCCCCCGTCCCCTTGCGTGAGGAGTTTGAGGCGGTTGATCGCATCCTTGGAAGGAAACTGATAGCCAGTTTCATACAACGCGTGCCCCAGTGAACGACCGCTTTTCATCAGTCGGGTTGTCGCGTTGAGTCGCTGTCGTAGCCAGAGGGAGGCGTGTAGGCTCAATTGCAGTAAGGCGTCTTCCTCTTTTACCTGCGCGCGGGATAACGCGGCGAAATTGAGGAGAAATGTTGCCCCCTGAATTTCACGATAAATTGACCAAGGCGGGCATTTATCCATGAAGCGTCGGGCAGGGCCTGTCAGGTTACCCAAAGACCAGTAAGTCCATGCGGCGATAAAGAGGACCCCAATGAGCCACACGCTGAGGTGTTGACCAAATAAATCAGAAATGCTGGCCATCCACATCAGGCTTCCCTGCCATTGGTCTCGCGGCTGTAAGGTTTCCAGTTGCGGAACAAAGTTCCATGACATCATACAGGCCAGTGCTAACAGGCTAAAAAACAGCAGCAGCGGCTGGGTCAGCCGTTCGATGACCGTTGAGCGAATATCACGGACAGATAACACCAGCTGCTTAGCACGTCTGAGGGCGTCCGCTAATTGCTTTTCCTGTACGCCGGATTGAATGATGGCTGCTTCGTTGCGGGGTATCCAGTGGCGAAGTCCCTGATCCAGTGACTTGCCCTGCGTGAGCGATTGGGCGATATCCTCAAGGCAGTAGACACTGGCACCGGGGCGAAATGTTCCTTGTCGTCGATTGGCAGCCATGCCCTTGACGGCATCTTCGAGCTTGACGCTGTTATCGAGTAAAAAGGCTAAATCCTCATAAATCATTAAGCGATCGCTGGCATTAAAGGTCTTTCGTCCCAGCCAAATCTCAGCCTTTTCCCATCCTTTTTGTAATGGAGACAGCAGCTGCGCGAGCTGTTTCTGGATCGCATCGATATCAAACATTGACGGCCTCTTTCGGTAATAGCAGGCGTTTGTCTTCATCCAGTGGGCAGGTGAAGTGCGCACTGAGGGGATCGACCTGACCGGCGTTTAGATAATGCTGCAGGTGCGCGCGGCGAGTGATGCCCTGCATGTAATGTACCCAGTAACTGCGGGTTTGCAGTTTGCCGTGACGCTGGTACATGTCCATAAACATGGCATCGGGTCGGATGACTTCGGCAATAGCGCGGCGTCCAATCACGCCTTTCCAGCAATCAGGGCAACCGTCAGGATGACGGAATGCAATGTGCTGGGTATCGGTGTGTTCATCCAGCAGATCTTTTTGACTCGGATGCAAGGCGGGCAGCGCTTGGGTTTTCAGTCGCTCTGCATAAGTCAGTTTGCAACGTGGACAGAGCGCCTGCACCAATCGCTGTGACATCAGCCCCATCATGACCTGTGGATCAATGACCAATGAGGCGCTGACACCAAAGGTTTCAATCAAACGGTCGATAATACGGATAGCATCAGGAGTATGGACGGTACTTAGAACGATATGTCCCGTGAGTGCGGCGATAATACTGGCCATCGCCGAGTTACGGTCACGTTGCTCGCCGACCAAAATCGCATCCGGATCGAGTCGCATTCCGCTGGATAACGCACTGCTCCATGCTTGACTCACCGCGTCAGGCTTACTGCGGTCCGCTTTGATCCCGCACTGAACAGCGCCGGGTATTCCGCCTTCAACGGGGTCCTCAAAGGTTAAGAGATGTCGGGTGCCGTTGGTGAGTTCCATATACATACGGCACATCGTGCGCAGCGTCGTGGATTTCCCTGAACCGGTGGGACCGGAGATTAACAGCATCCCTTCGGGCGTCATCAGCATCTGTTCAAGTAGGGCAATCTGCGCAGGAAGAAAACCCAGCTCGGGCAGTGAGGGTGGATTGTCACCGTCATCGGGTATAAGGCGCATCACGGCTAACAGGCCAAACTCCGTGGGATAGTGCTCATAGCGCGCCCCAAACAGCCCCACCTGACGCAAAAACTCTTTACGCAGGCGCGCACTTTGAGGGCGGTTTGCGTGAAAACTCGGTTCCGCCTCGTCGCACATCGACTGAATGATGGTTGAAGCCAGCGTGTAACCTTCGTCCGGTTCAAGATGCCCGATCTCCCCGAGTTCACCGTGAATGCGAAACAGGATTCGGGTCAGTCCGTTTTCACCGATGCGATAATGAATATCAGAGGCGTGTTGTTTTAGCGCGTCACGGTAATACGCCAGTACACGGTTTTGTTCCTGAGAGTTATCAACGGCACCTTTGGCCATAGCAGCCTGCGCTTGCGGTCCACTTTGATACTCGCGAAGTTGCTGCAGAGAGCAGGTCTCGAGGATGAGTCCGGAGCCTTCGCGCAGCGTTCGCGCGACAACGCTCTGCACTTCGGGCAAGGCTGCATGGTCTGCCGACACGTAAAGTTTATCGTGTGTCTGCCACAGATAGCGTTCAGCTGACCCACTCATGATTTAACTCCGCTTAACGATGAGCATCCTTTACCGGTTGAACCCAAAATGATGGTTGCCCCTTCGGGCTTGAGCATCTTTTCAATGAGTCGATCTATCTCTTCAGCTGAAAAATCAGATGGATCGAGTTTGGGAGGGGTGTGCGTGTTCTGATAAGTACTATCGTCAACTGTATTTTTCATCGTTAATCCTCTGCAAAAGCCAGTATCCAAGGCTGCTTGCCTGGTCTGCTGACGGTGACGGCATCGAAGGAGATTTTCTCGACTTTTAGGTTCGTACCGGGGATAGCGTTGCCGGCTTGAACCATCAGTTGGTTACCCCCGCTGGTTCTGATTAACGCGGAGACTGTTTTTCCGGCCCCCGTGATTTGGATTACCAGAGGCGGGGTATCATCTTTTGCCTGTGCTGCCGGCGCAGCTGACTGAGAGGCCGAAGTATCATAAGGCAATGGCGCGCTGGCGAGTGTGCGACTGTCGCCATCACTGCCGAGCTTTTGAAGCTCAACGAGCGCTTTATCGCGCAGGAGTTGAGCCTGATAGAGCATGGTTTGCGCCTGTATATCTTCCATATTGACAACATTACCGCCCGATGGCGGTGTTGAAACCATCATGGCTTCAGGCGGGGGCGGTGTGGGTTCAGATGCAGCCAAAACCAGCACAGGAAACAGTGCCAGTGAAACCAGTAGGCTATTTCGCAGCATAGAGATATCCCTCTAGGGTATAAGTCAGTTGACCGTCACGCTGAGTCAACGAAACCTGCGACAAACGCAGTCCGGTATCATCAAAGTGTTGAGTTAAAAACAGGCGGTCAGGGGGAATGTCGGTGACAAAGGTAAACGCATAGGTATTCCACGGGACGTCGATAAGGTTTCCGGCGTCATCACGTAGCGAATTGTCTTGTTTGACGATTTGCAGCGCTGCATTGATGCGTTGAGCAAAACTGGTGAAGCGCTGTGTTTGTATGGCATTGCTCGGTACGTTTTCAGCCCCTGTGGTTGGCGGGGCGGTGAAGCTGAGCGTAAAACTACCCATATTGGCCGCACCAGGAATATTAAATTCCGCCGCCACCCCCGGATACCAATGAGGAAGTCGATTGGCAAAATCGGCCACGGTACCCCCTTCAGGCAGCGAGTAGTTAACTGACAGGCTTCCGATCGGTGTACATTGCGCCTGTGCAAACGTCCAGCCCGCGATAGACAGTGGCAGCGTTTTCCAGTGATTGTGGCACGTTTGTAATACGGTATTAAAACGCGGTAGGTCGGCCCACGGACGATGCCCGTTTTCACTTTTCATTGCCGCTCGCTTTGCTGCCAGTTCGGCCTGCGCCGCCGCAATTTCTTCCTGTTCCTTGTATTGCTCCCAGTATTGCCAGCTAAAGTGACCGGCAATAATGAGCGCCAAAAGGACAAGCCATAGCATCGCAGCGGCTTTGACATTGGTCGGCACCAGACGCGGTGTTTTACGTCCTTTCACACGAGCCAATAAGTCATCCAAACTCGGTGAAGGCTGCGTATTTTCAAGCCCAAAACTGTCAGGCGCGACGACCTGCCAGCCTGCGGGGGGCAGGGGATTCATCATGATAAAGACATTGATGGCGTTCTTTATCTGCTCGGCTGTGCCGACGATATCGCTCAGTGGGGAAAGCTGGCCGCCAAGCGTGGCCACAAACCACCATTGCTCCTCCGATAAAGGAATAACGGCGTAGCCGTTTTGTGGCAAATGAGGCAAGAGATGCAACGCCAGTGAGCGGTACGGCTGACGGTCACGGGATTCACGAAAGGCCGACAGGACCGTCGTGCCCAGAAGCCATTTTTCACCGCGCCACACCAGGAAATGGTCAGCACCTTCTGTTTGGGCTTTCTTGCGGGAACGGCGAGTCGACTGGGGTGAAGTGACCTCCCAGTTGAGCCCCGCCACGTAGTGACACTTTTCATGGTCAACGACGTAAATATTCGGCAGTTTTTCCATGAAATTATCCCATTATGATTGGTGTAACGAACATGACCAATTGAGTCCGGTTCTGCTCACCGCTTGCTCCGCCACCCAGACCAAAGAAGCGTGGTGAGCCGACACCCTGATGATCTGCCGTGGTGTTAAGCTGCTCATAGCCGCTTAAAATCAGCGTTTGACCTGATTTCATATTGACGCGCTGCGTGAAGGTTTTGAGACGGGTTTTCATCAGTTCAACAGAACTGTTCTCCCCTTCTTTGACTGTACGCATGGTCGGGTCATCAGACATATTGACGCTGAATTGCAGCTGCATCTGGCTGCTGTCAGGCATCAAATACGGCAGCACCGTCATATTAAAGCCGGTGGTTATCGTTGAACGTGTGGCAGAAACGCTCGTGCCGACGTTGGCCGTCTGGTCACTGCTAATATCAGAGATATAGTCTTGCTGCAGGGCAACCTGAATAGGAACGGCACTCAGGTTCGTGGTGAGACTGGATGATTGCGTCGCAACGCTGACTTTGCCTTGTTCTGATAAAGCTTTGACCAGCGCTTTTGTTCCTGCGCCTTTCCCATCGACGATCATCGCACCGCCGCTCGAAATCGCGTCGTTAGCGTTGGTGAACGCGTTTGAGAAGGTCGCTTTGACACTACCAAGGCTTAAAACGGCGTCCCAGTCGATGCCGAGCTGGTCAGTGCGTTTGTTTTCGACGCTGTAGATTTGAACGTTGAGTACAACCTGACGGTTCAACTCACGGTTGCGGCCGTCAATATACTGGCCTATTTGTGACAGGACGCGAGAGGTATCGGTAACCGTCAGAACACCCGCTGCGAGATTCATGCGGCCGACACCCGGTGTAAGCATCGACTTCACCGTCGCAGAGACATCACCGTACAGGTTTGACTTGATGGACATGTCGGTGGACTGCGAGGTGTTGGAGTCGCCGCTAATCCCGCCGCCGCTACCTCCGCCGCTGCTGCCCGTTGAGGATGTTGTGCCACTGACAGTTTTTGAACTGAACCCTGCCTGTGAGTCCATAAACAAAACAGGAAAGTTTTGCGTGTCGAGATAGTAAATCACTATCCGACCGTCCTCATAACGCCAAGAAAGACCAAGCCGCGCCGTGATATTGTCCAGAAAACCGTCGAGTGACCCTTTCCAGTAAACGCCACGTAGAGATAGTCCGGCACTTGGCCGGGATAGGGACGGTGCAGGCGAACTGCCTCCCATCTGTGCCAGCGGCATCATACCGTTGGCATCGGGGGCGGGCAAACTGCCCTTGATTTGTTCTGTTGCGCCGCCTTCCTGTGTTATCTGACGTGCATCCGGTGTGAGTACCACAGAGATATTACAGGTACGGGTAATAAAAGCGCTGATGTCATTAAGAGATATGGCACCGGGACGATTAATTGGAATAAGGCAGGCGGGCAGGCGTTCTCTATCGCGTCCTTTGGCGTTAAGAGGAACCGGGTTTATCCACTGACTCGGGAGTTCACGAACGACATTGCCGCTTTTTAAGGTCTGCAGATGCTTTGTCGTGGTGTTCTCGGTCTCACTGACTTGTTTACCCAGTGAGTCAATTCTGTCTAACGTGCTACAGCCGGCGAGCAGGCACGCCATCGCCAACGCAGTGAGCGTTTTTTTCATCATTGGAGTTCTCTTATTTAATTAAGACAGACCAGACTGCCGTCAGGCACGGTGCTAGGGACTGCGACCTGCATATCGGTGTTAGTGGCATCAAACAGTCGCCGACTGCGTACCTGACCCACTAATGCCGTGCGATCGCTTTGGGCCAACAAGGCGTTAAACAATCCGGGCTTCGTCGGTTGCCATACCCACAGACGGCTGTTGACGACCTGATTTTTCAGATGGTTTGAGAGAGGGATGCCCAATTGACGGGCATCGATGGTGCCATTCTCTAAAGGATGGCTGTATCGCCAGTCATTGAGGGCGGTGAGATAGGTGAAGGTTTGTCTGGCCTGCTGGGGTAGCTGATTGTGAATGTTCTGCTCTTCCCGTGCCTGCCCTAAAGGTGAAAAAGATCCGCCATAAATCACCACGGCAAACAGCCCCAGACAATAGAATAGCCAAGGCATCAGCGTGGCTCCTTATCATCAACCAAGAGCACGCATTGCGCTGACTGCGTAGCCGCATAGAGCGGGGTCGAAGCGGTGCCGTAGAGAATAAAAATGTCGTTGATGGCTTTTTGGAATGTTCCTGTGAACACCAATGGCGCATCAATGCGGTAATTGACGCTGGTATTCCATGCGAGTTTCCAACTGCCTCCGACTGCGCATTTCTCACGTATCGTCCAATCCAGCAGGGTATCTTTGAGGGTGGCACCGGTATTCGCCTGCCAGATAAGGGGCTTGATAACGGGAGGTTTCACCACGGCGTGGCCATTTGTTAATGCGACGGCTGATGTTTTTGCGCGACTTCCCGTGAAGGGATTTTTTCCCGTAGGTTTGTCTGTTGCTGATTTAACTACAGCTGTCTTTGAGGTGTTCACGGTCGTTTGGGCTGCATCAAAAATTGATACTTTTTGTTCAGGCCAGTTTATCTCGGCGCGGAGTTTTTCTTGTGCCAAAACGCGATTGAGAACATAAGGCCATTGGTCATTGCCGGACCATGCCAGCGGCCGCCTTACCTCGGGTTTGAGCCCAATATCATAGTGGATGGTCCAATCGCTCGGTACAATGTTAACGAGGGCTTGCCGGAGCGTTGGCGCTTTACCAGCTGCCGCCAATGCGGGGATAGTCGGCGTCTTTCCGAGATACGTTAATGTCGGTATGCGTGCTGATGTTGTTACTGGAGTACGCGAAGGCGCATTGTTCGTCTTGGGTTGTGATAATCCGTGGGCGTTTTGAGTCAGGAGCGAAGACGTTGTGCGAGAGATTCGGGGAGGTGCAGGCAAAACAGGCGTCAGGGCCGCAATCAGTTGTTGTTGTACGAAGCTGACTTTCTGTGTATTGACCGCCATCATCGAGTCGACAACATCATTGGCTGGTACATCAGGTACATGGCTTCCCTGAGCTGCGCAGCCACTGAGCAACAGCCCAAAGGCGGTGACAGTGTGTTGTTTCATGGGGGCTCCATGGTGCGAGATTTTTTTGTTAAGTGGCTTTCGGATGAGAACTAGGAGAGTACATAAATACATGTGGCCAAAACGACGAGTAAGATAACGGCCGGTAGGGCTTGGTAAAAAGGGTTAGAACGAAGGAGGCGCGGTAAATGTTGGTGGATAAATATAAATATCAAACCACTCAGCACCAAAACCCGCTTGCACATGTGTTCCCTTTATAGGTAAAGCCAGCTTATGCGCAAACGTGCTGTTGATACTGCCACGCTGTATATTCCCTGTGAGAGTGACAACCGAAAATTTTGAACGGCTGGACGATACAATGTTGAAAAGTAATGAGAGCTGGTTGTCGTCTTTATCCTTTACTTCGAAAGGCACGGCTGTCACCTGATCGACGGGGTATGCACCGCTTCCTGAAACCCATAATTCTTTGTGAGACACATCCGAGCTCGACGGGACCTCTCTCCACACTTCCCATGAAAATTGACATATCCCTGTTTTTACATCACAGGTTCGTGGTGTGGGTAATACCTGCTCATTAGGCTGTGATGTTGTGCACGATGCCAGTGCAAGTGCAGAAAGAAGGAGGAGAACGTGTTGACAACGACGGGGGCGCAATAAGTGTGTCATGGGTTTTTTCTCTGATTGAGCTGCGAAATGGCTTTATTGAGTTCGTCAGGTTCAAGTGTTGGCAGTAACTCGATCAGAGCGCAAAGCACATGACGCGCACTCACCGGGATATTGCAGGCGTTTGTTGAACGAATAGCCTGAAACTCTAACGTTTGGGCATAGTGTTTTTTGAGTGAAAAACAACGCTGCATATGAGGTTCCTTATTATTGTGAGATTAATTCGAGAATGGACTGGCAATCCACACAACGTTGGACGCCGACAAGCGTTTTTCGACGCAGCTCAGGGATGGGGTCGTGACAGTCACAACAATGCGTGGCTGATGGTCGATGTAATGAATAAGTGCGGGTAAATTGAAACTGATTTAAAAATTCCATCTCTTCGTCGGCGCGATCACAAATATCAGACATAGCGTTCTCCATCGTTAACAGCTGGGAAATGTGAAGGTGGGATGGTGTTGCTGAAAAATCAGTGGTATTGCGGTGTCCAAAGCTTATCGGGTTTTGCTCCCCACACACTTTCAGATAACGACGACATGCCGATGTACAGTGTGCGTAATACCGTGCGGCCTAACGCCATTTCATTGCCTCGCATAACCGCAAACCCGAACTGATGAAAAACCTCCTCAAAATGATGATCTTCCTTATTGAGTACGAGCTGGAACGTCAGCGGCGCGTTCATCTGCCCCGTGGCCTGAAACGACTCTTCTGTACGCGTTAGCTGCAAGTAGTGGTTGTATCGCGTTTTTGCCCTGTTCATGACTTCGAGGGTGATTTCTTCTGGAAAACGGCACACGCAGCTGCGCCAGTGATTGCTATGCAGCGCATTTTTGGCATCACGTAAGCGAATAAAATCACATTGGTCACTCAGCACAGACTGCTCCCAAAGCGCGCTTAAGACACCTTCGATGGGCATGTGTTTGTCTTTGGCCAGAAGCTCTCGTAGAGAACTGAACTCTCTGGCTAATCCAGAAAAAGTCGTCACTCTACGTGCTTGAGTGAGCCACTGAGCCAGAAATTTTCGTTGTGAAGATTCAGATTGAAAGGGTGTGTCATCATGGGCGCAACGCAGAGCAACCAGCATGCACCACAATAGATGTGATACCGGGTTTTCGAGTTGAGACATAGGCGATACCAAAGGTGAGTAGAAAACTATTTTGGACTGATGCCTGTTTTCCCTGCTGTCTTGAGGTTAACGAGGGTTGAGACAGTTCACGGCAAAAGAACGGGGGATGTTCATCGAAAGGTGCCGGTCAGGCATCAGGCCAAAATAGTCAAAAAAATGCCCCAAAATTTGGGGCCATTGGGGCAAAAGGAACTTGCTACATGGTTCAAAGTTTCTCTGGTGTTGGAAAGTGAGAGAAAGCGGTGTTGGCGGTGTTAAACGCCAATTCGTACAACATACTGATCCGTGATATAGGCTGTGACGTTTTATCCAAAGCCAGCAAATAATCATATTGCTTTTGTGTTAACCAAAGACGTGAAGCGGCTTCTAACTCAGGTTGTGCCGCAATATTAAGCGCGACGTCTGGATAGGTTTTCATTAATGCTTCAACAATCATTGGTCTAACAGGACTGATGGTCCCACCAACATGAACAAAGTCGCAGAAAGCGGTATGGCAACGAATGTTCGCGATGCTGTGTACATCAAAGTTGGCTTTCAAGAAAAAGTAACCGGGAAAAACCGGAGTCACTCGCTTGCGATAGCTGTACATCTTATCGCTGCGTTTGATATGCGTGACCGTTAACGGTGTCCAAGGCACCATGTGCTGACTAGACAACCAGTCAAACAAATACTCCCTATTACGTCCCCCTGTGATGTATTGCGCTAAAAACCACTGATAGTGCTGCACTTGTTCAATATTCATGAAGGCTCCGCACGAACCGATCCCCGCAGGGACCATTCTGTATTCATGTGGGGACGAATACATTCAGTGATAACGCTGAAGCAGGCTTATGGACGCGCACCTAAGCACGTTGGCTGCAGTTCTGACAGCGTTATAGCTCAACCTATTCTTGTCTCTAAAACACCGAAAGAACACATGGCGGAATGTTCTTATATGAATAGTGTTTTAAACTAGTTGTAATAGTAGATACGATCTAAACATCTATTAAAAGGTAAAATGTCGATCTTATATTTTATTCAATGCCTGTTTTTGTAGCATAAAATACTAGTACAGATCCATTTATTAGATCCTTTGACCAGAAATAGAAGAAAAGACGATCTTTTAGATCGCTAGTTGCCATTTTGTCGGATAAATCGACTATTCAAAAAAAGAGTACAAAACGTGATATATGTCACATAACCCTCGGGGTTACTGATGCAACACATTGTTGTGAATGGATATATTTTCAATAGTTATATTCACACATAGAAAGTATGGCTTTTAATGGAGAGGTTTTTAGCGCAGGATAGATGGGCGTTGACGTCACCGTGACGGGTGAACCTAATGGGCCAAAAGAAGAATTAGTGATACCAAATCAGATCTTCACGATCCATTGGTTGCAAGACAACGAAAATACGGTAAGATTTACGCACTCTGCGCTGAATTTTAGGCTAATTTGCCCTTAAATTGCGCTGAAAATGGATTAAAACGGGGATCGGTCATCGACCGGACTTCGTGATGGGATAGGGCATATCCTTAAATGCTCAGGGAAAAAGGCTCAAAACAGCGGGCCTTGAATGCAAAAATCCCCCGAAATCTGGTTCAACTTGGCGGAAGATACAGATATCAGGGGATCACAAAGCAGGCGCTGGCCTGTAAGAGATTATAACGCATGCAAATCAGAAAACAATACCCGAATACCGCCATAAGTGTCGGCGGGCGTGAATAATGTAAGTCCATTCGAAAATCGCAAAGAAGATAGACGCCATCGGGGAGAACATTCCACGGTGTGCAAATGTCCTTCCCCGCTTTATGTGCGGCCTGCGCACTATAAACCTTTGAGCAAACAACACGGTCGCGCTCTGCGTAACCTGATGAGCCGGGATAAAACCACCGGTGAATGGGTTATACGTCGCCGTGTATCAGCTGATCCCGTCTTTACCTATTTACGTCCTTTCTGCGACCGGAAGCGGGCGTTTCGTGAAGTCCGTCGACGTCTTCTAGATGCACTTTTTGTACTTTTGGTCAATAAAGCTGACTTGGCCACCGGTATAGTCACCATCAATATCACGCGCTTGGCCGAAGAACTGAGCCCACATGATGACGAAGGGAATGTGATTGCCGAGAAAGCGGTGACCACCTCCCGCGTCTCTCGTCTTATCGATGAGCTGGCCAAGTTCAACATCATCCTATCGCCGGAAACTGAGTGGGATTTTGTGAACGGTTGTCGTTTTCCCAAGCATGTCATCATTACCGATATTGGCTGGCAGCTGACGGGCGTTGACATGGATAAGCTGCGTGCCGAACGTGACGAGCGTCTGCGGGCTATAAACGATGGGGTGTTACAGCCTGGTGAGTTTCTAACGGTTAGGCAAGCGCGAAAGCGCTGGTATGAACGCTGCCGGCAACAAACTATTCTCAGCCGCCGTACACGTGCGATTGAGGGTAAACAGCGCCGTCAGCTGGAAGAACTGCCGTTTGACGAACGTAAACGCCAAGTCGCAGAACAAATATTCCGCTCGATGAAAGGGCAGACACAGCACCTGACACCACAGCAATTTGAGAAAATGGTCTGGACGAAGCTTTACCAACTGGAATTAGTTAACCTTCAGCCGCCGGGTTCGCCACCACCACATTAACCCTGCCTACTTTTCAATCATCCGCTTCCTGCGGAGGCTTCGCTACACCTGCTGTTTATTTCTGGTGAAAAAAACAACACTCTCTGCCACTAAAAGGTGGCATCGGTGATCAAACCGTGTCGTCAAAGCCAGTCTTATCATTTTATCCACACTTATCTGCAAATAGTCAGAGAGGGTTACTTGCAACCGCCCTAGAGAAACCTGCAATTTATTCAGGGTTTCACCCTTACGTATTCTCTTTAATAAATACGTTATTATTCGCTGGATAAAATTTGTGGATAACGGGGATAAAGTAAAAACACAATAATGCCTTCGCTTGCTCCGGCCATGCCGTGCCGCTCAGAAGTTTATTAAGTACCTCCCACCGCAAGCGGCGGGCCCCATTAGAGACAACCTAAACGCATACAAAATTTTGGCTAGGTAGCTGGAAGATTTGAATCCATGCACGTAAGCGGCTCTACGACCCGCTAACGCGGAGATACACCCCGACTGCGGCAAAGCCTTGTCGTGGTCACTCCGACAGCATAATGACGCTTCTACATCGCTTTGAGCGGGTTTGACTTAGCAGGGATGGGATGGGGATTGGGGATACCTATCAAAACAGAGCGGCTTCGCCGCGTTACCGGCGCCATTTAACGTTAGTGTCATATTCAACAACGGCTGGCGCCTCCATGCCGCAAAGCGGCATTCAAAGACTGGCTGCGCACTGCTCGCCAGTCCCATGCTGTACATCACATAAACGAAAATATAGATTGGTAACTCTATGAAATATAATCAAAAGAAACATATTAATGGATGATTTGTATATCAAACATATTTCACTATCTGACATCCCATTTTTTATGAGTGAATATGAATAGTAAACAAGGAATTTTAAGCCGATGAGTTTATAGAGATGAAAGCAGAGCGGGCAAGGATTGAGGATAACGTTAAACAGCCAAGAAAAACGATTGATACTGATAGTCAAGAAGCAACAAGCAAGGCAGAACGATCAGTATCAAACGGTTTAAGCATGTGATTTACTTTCTCTTAACTGAGAGTAAGTTCCATGTATAACCTTGCTTAACCTTAGCGCTAAGAGATGATTTAGATTTCCCTTCAGCAATTCTTATCGCTGTGCTCTCAGTTTCAGCCTCTACTGTTTCTGTAGTATGCATAGTGTTATTTTCTTTTCTTACATCAAATTTAACAGCCCATTTAGCCATGATAAAACCTCTTATGGTTTTGATAAAAATTAAGTGATTTTAGTATGATTACTGCTATTTTTTAGTTTTTTATATTAGTGTAGAGAATGAAATTCTATCTCTATTAGATACAAAAATTGGTCGTTACGCAAACTTTATGGCGATATCTATAGCAGAGAAGGGTTGTCGCTTCAGCGAAAACAGATATATTGCGCCAAAATTGCTAATGACGATGTATAATTCAATAGTTTTCATGGCTTGCATACCTATGGAAATAACTCCCCCTTGATTAACGGGCGTTATCGGGGGGAGTTACCCAAATCATTACGATAAAAGGGATTAAAATGAAAAAAATATGGGTAGTAGGATATATTTTTATTTCTGCATGCCTGTTAGCTGCATGTGGAGATAAGGGAGATGCATTGGCTGGGACGTTCGTAGGCGTTAAGAAACAGAATGTATGGGTTCTAAGCTATGATAAAAGCCGTGATGAGTACAATCTGAAAAATTATTTCTACTCAGATAATAATTATGATTTTTCAATAGATACCAATCATCTTAAACGTCATGGTGATTGGATCGAGAATGAAGAAAACCCTTATTACATAAAAGTGATTGATAAAAATACGTTGCAATATCTTGATATTCCGGACAACCTTTATAAAAGAATTGAAGAATAAATCTTGCTTAATGAACTTCGAAACTAAAGCTGGCATAGATATGCCAGCTTTAACAGTTGGGGTAAACCACCAACTGCTTTCCCTTATTGACTATATGGCATGCCTACATAATAACGGTCTGAATAAAGTTTGTTATTAATCCAAAGTTTACCATCAAATTTATCTAATTTCGTTGAGTAAATACCACCAAATATAGCGGCTGTTTGTTTAGATTCGATATTGAATTGACCTTTGGTACCATCCTGATATAAAACTGTAACACTAAACGGTGACATTGGCTTAGTGTACAGAACCATATCTTTACGTGAATTTTCAGAATCAACCATGTGTGGTGTAGCATATAAAACACGTTCTATCTTTCCTGTGTAATCATAAACAAAACCTTTGATAGGTTTTATTATAATTCCTGCATTTTTCAAGTCTTGCCCAGAGCGCAATCCTACAAGAAGTTCATTACTGGTAAATCCCATAGTATGTATGGTTAAGTCAGGATAAATTTTAGCCAGAAAGAAATCAGCTGGTAATTCGTTTACAGGAAGTTTTTCAATATTTTTTATTTTTTGGAGATCTATTTTATTTTCATTAATGTCTAGTAATTCCTGAGATTCCTTTAGCGCGGTGATTACCATTTCTTTGGAGGGCGTAGGGTGCTTCAATCTAACATTTGCACAACCTACAATTGTGAAAATCATGAATATAAGTATGAAATTTTTTGTATTGAAAAACACTTTTGCCTCGACGGTGTATTCATAAGGTTTTCAATGATAATTAATCACTATAAAATTAGATATGGAAAAATTGGCTCTTTACCTTCTGGCATTTCAACCGTTAAGCTCAGTTTACCCCCCCATCGCTTCTATATAACGCTTTAGCGTTGATAGCTTAACATCGTTGCCGCGTTGCTCAATCTGAGTGATTGCTGGCTGTGGGGATATTTCCCATGAGTAGCATTACTGGCAGAGCCAAAATGCCTAATACCACGTCCTATGGACGTGGTATTCAGTTAGAAATTAAAAACACCTTATCAGTATAACTAATAAGGTGTTTACACCACTGGTGATGGCTATAGCTTCATTTTTATATGTTTAATCGTTGATACCTGCGATACCGGCAAATAATTTCGCGCCGATAAGGATACAATCTTCGTTAACGATGAATGGATTCGAGTGTAAGGGATTATTGATCCCCATTGCATGGTTCCCACTACCTAAGAAGAAAAATGCGCCAGAAACTTTTTCTATGAAATATGAGAAATCTTCTGAACCTACCATCGGTGGGTAGTCAGTTAAAACGTTATTTTTTCCTAAAACACGGCTAGCAATTTCAATAACTTCTTGCGTATCTTCCCGGTGGTTATTAATTGCGGGGTATCCACGCAAATCGAGCGAAACCGTGAAGCCACGTCGGCGTGTTTCTTCAATCTCAGCAAGAAAGTTATCTTTGAGTGTTTTTTGTACCTGAATATCAAATGAACGTATAGAACCTTCTAGCGTGGCTGTACGAGCGAGAATATTGGGTGCTTCCCCAGCATTCAGCACACAGGTAGATATGAGAGCAGCTTTGTTTGGGTCAACGTGATCGGTGACAATGGCTTTGAAGTCATTGAGTAAACGAACCGATTCAGATAACGCATCGAGGCCTAGATGTGGTGCTGAGGCATGAGCGCTTTTGCCTTCAATGGTTAATTTAAATTGGTCACCGTTAGAAGACATGATCCCTGGCCGAATAGCAATTTTCCCTGTATCGATTTGCGGATCGTTATGTAAACCAAAGACTTGAGATATACCCTCAAGACATCCGGAATCAATCATGCCTTTTGCGCCACCACGAAACATCTCTTCGGAAGGTTGAAAAAGAAAACGTATGTTGGTGTGGAGCTTTTGTTTATTATTCGCAATCATCAACGCAGCGGTTAGAGCAATAGCCATGTGTAGGTCATGGCCACACAAATGAGCTGCGTTAGGTGTTTGAGAACACACAACTTCCCCTTCCTTTTCATTCGCCGGCAGCGCATCCATATCGGCTCTAAATGCTATCTTTGGAAAATCAGGAGATATATTGAGATCGGCTATAAACCCCGTTTCAAAGCAGGGGGTGATCACATAACCGAGTTGTTCAAGTTGTTTTCTACAATATTCACTGGTGACATATTCTTTTCTTCCCAGTTCTGGATGCATATGAAGAAAACGACGATGTTCTATCCCGATATTACGATAGTCGTGAGAATTCATAAAAACCTCTTAGATAATACCTTGAAAGTGAAGAATAACTTGTGCTACATATGCCGCGCCGAAGAATGCGGAAGTAAAGACAATCAATGAAATAATCACAATTTTCCAACTCATTGATTTCAGCTTTTCGAGGCTGTTACCAACAGAAAGTCCAGCAAAGGCAAGTAATGGCGTTGTAGTAGCAAGAAAATCAATTTTATTCGTATATTCCATAAACAAATTGTGTATAGGTGAATATGGAATACTCAATAACAACGAAATGACAGTAGCCCAAGCAAATGCAGGAAGGGGAAGTTTAGGTAGCCATGCCTTAATTTGCATTGAAAGAATAACAATCAAAAATATAATAATTGCACCGGGAAGAGCCGAAATAGGAGACATTCCTTTCCCAACCCACTGGGCAACCAACGTTAACAAAATACAAGGGATAATAATTTTAGTGTTATTTAAATGCTCTTGTAATGTCATAGTGAAACCTATTAATGTTATTATTTTTTATGAGGTAAAATTCGATAGAGAAAATTGCTGAGGGGTAAAGCCAAGAAAATCAGTGCATACATTCCTGTAAACGCAGCCAACATATTACTGGTCGCAGCAAATGCTAATATTTGCCCAGACATATCAGGAACGGCAGCTGACAATGACGCTGAAGCAGCTGCCATCATACTTCCTGATCCTAAGCCACAAGCGACAGCAAGCGAGAGTGGATGTAGCCCTAGATGCAAACCTAAAGGGCTTATTATGCCAAAGTAAACTGTACCAATAACGCTCCCAATCAAATAGGTACCCAAGACGCCTGTACCTTCTGGGCTTTCTATACCATATTTTTCGCCAATTACACCAAGAGAAGGCTCTCTAGAAATACTCGAACATGCACCAATGCACTCTCGTTTCATTCCTAATAGAAGGGCGACAGGAATCGCAATGAAGACAGAAGCAAGGTTACCAATTTCTTGTAAAATGAGAGCCGGGCCAGCATTAATAACTTCTTTAATATTAGGGCCAACTAATGTTCCGTACTTAACCCCCAGAGGCAGCAGTGCAATCATAACAATATTACCGGTCATACTGATTTCTTTTTTGCTAATGAACTCTCCTAGCCACTTAACTCTTTTACCTAAAATATCTGGAGTGATGACGACGCCTATGATGACGGCATATAACATTGGTAAGAAACTGATAGTAGTTTTAGAAATAGTTAGTTTCGATACTCCGATGAATTCGGATACCACAACAATGAGTAATGTAATGGTAATTATTCTCAAGAATGAGTGTCTGTTTATTGTATCTTGACTTGCTAACATAAGACCTTCCATAAAATCCCAGAGAGAAGATCTTAATAATATTTCTATTTTTTATGATGTGGGAGATGATATTTTTTGTTCGTGATATTATTTATTTATCACCCCATATATAAATTGATTGCGATCAATGAACTTACTTCAAATAAGAATTCTATATTATTGAATTAAAAGATAAATATAGCCACATGCGATTGATGTCACATAATAAGATATTTTATCTGTGAAGTTTATCACATTAAAACTTCGATTAAACACTGATTGTTATATAACTAACTCTTGGAGTGTTTATGAGCTATTTACCGAAGACACAGCATTTAATAATATTCCAAGAAGTCGTTCGTTGTGGCGGTATTAGGGCAGCAGCACGCTCTTTAGGATTAACACAACCATCGATTACTAAAACAATTAATGATTTAGAGTCAACTCTAGGTGTTGAGTTATTTGTTAGGAATAATGTCGGTATAGAGATAACAGATGCGGGTCAACTTTTTCTTACTCACTCCCGTTATATAATTAAAGGACTCAGTCGGTCTGTGAGCGAGTTGAAACGCATATTTGACAACAAGTCTGTTGAAGTTTCATTTGGATTTTCGTCACTTATTAGTTTCACTACATTACCAAAAATAGTAAATCAGTTTAGGATTAAATATCCGGATGCTAATTTAGTTATGCAAGAAGCTCAACTATCTACGCTTTTACCAGCGCTTCGAGAGGGACGATTAGACTTTGCAATAGGAACGATAAGCCCAGATATGCCAATACAAGACTTAAACATCATCCCTTTATTCGAGTCTGAATTTGTGTATGTCACATCAAAAAACACCCCTTTTTCAACTTGTGAGGATCTTAAATTACTAAAAGATACCCGCTGGATATTACCTGAAACCGATATGGGCTATTATAATGATCTTTATTGCTGGCTCGGTGTTAATGGCTTTAATTTAGATAAAGTTATCAGAACAGATTCTGTTGTGACTATTTATAATCTCGTTGCCTACTCTGGTTTTATCACCGTACTATCATCATTAATGGCTGCACCATTCGGTGCAAATGATTTTTCTACCATACCGATCAAAGATAAATTACCTAAAGCAAAATATGCATTAGTTTGGTATAAAAATGCTTACCATAATCCAGCGGTGACTGATTTGATTAATGTTGTTTTGAATGTGGCTAAATCTACCACTGAAGACAATTCACATTGCATTAATTAAGTATTGATGTTTATCCAGCTGCTGTGCTCTATCTCAGGAGGCATAAACGCTTACATTTAGATCTAAGAACGAGAAAAAACAGCTTTTGAGTGAGAGCCTGTTAGTCTTTGAGGGACTAAAAGGTTCCTACACACATGCTAAATTTCTAGCTTCACGTACACATCTCAGCCCTTAAGCATGAGTAGTAAGGCTGATCACTATCCATTCATGACTAAAAGCATGTATGGAAGAACTTTTCATGCATGTAGGAACTTTTACGATGCCGTGAGTCGAGTTTTTTCACCCAAATCGGGGTCTCGTTTGAGAATTGAAAAATAGAATGCTCGTTTCCCACTGACTCGCTTGAACCCTTCCTCATAGGATAAATAGCCTATTTCACTCAATGTTTTCAGTGCCTTACGAATAATAAACATCTGTTTCTTTGGTTCGGATTTAAGGTCCAATCTTGCCATCAAGCGTGCTGCAGACACGATTTGAGTCTCGCCAGGTTTATTAGGTAACCCCTCTAAGAATGTGTATATCGCTTTTGCAACCTCGTTGCGCTTGAGATTATTGAGTACTTTTAGCTTTAGAATCCTTTTAATATCAAGTTGATAAAAGTCTGCAAGCAATGTGTCATGTGCCAGTTTAACCAGGTCTGCTTCGGGGTCGGCGATAGAAGAACCAATCAAGTGGGTTGTTGCGATTGCTTCCCCCTCTGGCGTCTTTTTTGAAAATCGTATTGATGTTGAGCTAAGTTTCGATACTGAACGCGCTAGGCGTTCTTTGAGGCGCTTATTAACTTGCCTCGAGTCGATGTCACATAGCCTAGCTAGGTCAGCAAAGCTCATGCTTATAACACCGTTACGAGAAGGATAATGAGTAAATGCGGAAACAACCCCTATCCAGACTCTAAAATCAGTTTCAATATCAAGCTTTGGACCGGTGATCACCGCAGATGAATATCCTTCGCGTTCAACTATTTCGAGCTGTCTGAAATCATTTATGGCATCAATGGGCGTTCTGGCGTCAACGTCTTTTAATTTACCTTTTTCAGCTGCCTGCATAGGAGTAAAGACACTTAGTCTTAGCAATGATAAAGGCTGGATGCTTTTAGTTGATGTTGAAACTATGTGTTCAACTTCACCAGAAGACTGATTGATTTTCTCTATATGTAGATTTAACTCACTGTCATATTTAGACATTTTTATTTTATCCACAAGTAGTCAATGTTAACTGACAGTTTTTAGTTGAGCATGCATGTAGGAACTTTTCATGCATGATAGTAGGAACCTTGATGCATGATAGCAAGAACCTTTTGCATAATAGTAGGAACTATATGCATGCAACTAAGAACCTTTTACATGAAAGAAGGAACTTTCAGCATGAAAGAAGGAACTTTAAGTTGTATAAGATATTGATAATTAGAGTAAAATCCGTACCTAGATCTTTTAAAGATCCCTTGTAGATCCATTTATAGATCCTTTATTAGATCCTTATAGGACTAAATAATTAGATCTATGCTGTGGAAAAAGAGGATAACTTGGGTCGTTTAGCAGACCTGACGATTATTCGTTGGACTGAATTTCGCGGATGCTGCGTAAATCAAGGCGATACGAACTTCAGACGCTACGACCTACCGCGACGCCAGTAGCGCCATGAAGTTGTCTCTTCGCGCTTCATCATTTCACTGAAATGCGTTTATCGACATACGATATTTAAAATCAATTTTATCGAGAATTTGATTAATTAGCTGTATATCTGCAGGTTGAACTTGGGTGTTTGTATATAAGTCTCTGGCAATTCGAGATGCATCAGTCTTGTCTTGAGTTAGCAGATTCTGATGTTTACTCCGGCCAATTTTTTTGCAAAGGTTCTCTAAATTATAAAATGCCATAAGATTCCTTAAATTGAATCTCTGGTAGGTTGTTTCGTTGTTTGCGCAGCTCAGTAAATAGTCAACATCAGTTTCAGATATTTGTGGATCTGTTTGGTATCTGGCATATATTTGCGCCAACCTGCCAGTATTGGTTATACGCAATTTTCCATAGTGACTTAAACGTTCAAACCTTAATAGCAAGTACGTAATTGCAATCTGGCGATTATCAACTGTATAGCCTCCTATATTCCCACCGTTTCCGTTTCCGTTGCCACCACCGTTTACGTTTTGTATGAATGTTGCCGATGTGAAGTTAGGTATGGATTTAATGTCAGTATAGTTTTGTGCTTTCTTAACACATGTACTCCCACAAAACCCTGAATTACCATCTTCATCCTGAACAACAAAAGCAACACCACTTGTTATAGGTTGATTGCACTTAAAAGCACATTTGACGCTATCACTATGTGTAAAATCCTTTCTAATAACAGACCAAGGCATAACAACTCCTTTTTGAGTAAGATATTAATTCGTTTAAATTGGAAATAATAATACTAAACAAAACAAGGCTGTAACTGGATAACAAGAATTCAATATAGGGGGCAGTATCAGGGCGATAGCGGGTGTAATGAGATTACATCCTGATATGAGCGTGCTGACCCAAGACATTTCTTTAAGTGACTCGTTGTACCTTTTGATAAAACTTATTTAGTTATTGTTCTTCGTCTTCGTCTTCGCTCGGACGAGTCGGGGTTAGGTTAGCTGGCCACTGAGCATCGATGACATCGGCTTAAGTGTGACTTTCATTAATTTGTACGCGTAGATCTAACCCCGCGTCATGGCATGCTTGTAGCCACGTGGCGACCTGTAAAGGGTCACCCTCGAGGCGGCTCATTTGGCCAGCGGCGTTCCACAGCTGCAGGCAGGTTGAGCCATCAAGATGGATGACATAAACCCCACGCCAAGCGGTATGCCGGTTACCGTCAAGCTCAACGGGGATGTCTATCGGTGCTTTCTCTGTGAGTTGTGTTGGACGTGATCCCCTCATCGGGAGCATTCTGACTTCGCTTGCCCGACGCTCAGCTTCACAGCGGTCTTGTTCCTCGATGAGCAGAGGCACGGCAAGCTCTCGTCCCGTCTCGGTTAATTCCACGGCCAGCTGCAAATTGGGTGCCCGCAGGGTACGCAGCCAGCCTGCGGTTTCCATCCGGCGGCAGGAGGCGCGCAGGTTGGGTCCATAGACCGGAACCTCCCCACCCTGCGCCAGCAGATGCTCTAAATCTCGGGTACGGACGCGGTGTGTCCCCCGTTGTTCCATTGCAGCCAGCACAATCAGCACCCGTCGTTGCAGCGGCGACGGCCCGCGGGAGGTTACTGCTGACATGCGCGTTGTTCTGCGGTCGGGGCGCGCAGGAGCATTTCGGTGAACCGCAGATGGTCCCTGTCGGCGACGTCGTCTGGGGCACGCCCCGCCAGCGCCAGACAGTACCAGAGTTCAATGGCGCTGCGTGCGCGGGCAATCTCCGCATCGGTATCGTTGCAGTCCGCACGGTTTGCCCGTTCAAGACATGCGTTAATGAAGTCTTCCGTATCGCCGGTCATCGTTTCATAGCTGAGGCGAAAGTATACTTTTTCATCCATCCTGCATGCTCCGTTTGATTATGTACATTAATAGGTAAAATCATATAGCGAATAATTTATCTCTACTTTGGTGAATATCATATCAGGTATGCATTTATGTATTATGACAAATATCACATCTAGTATGATTTTATGTGTTTTATGTAAAATCATATCTCTTACGCCTTTCTCATCACGCAGATCCGATTTCTGGCAGTTCCGGTGCTGAATGAAAGATATAATCAATTTTTGTTGATATATAATCAAATATTGATTATGTTGTTGGTGTTGAAACAGTCAAACAGGTTAGTTATGAAGCTTTCTGAACATATCGATCTTTTCTTTGACGGGAATAAATCTGCTTTTGCTAAAAGTATGAGTGTTACCCCTCAACAAGTTACAAAATGGGTTAACGATGACTGGATCATTGTTGACGGAACTCTTTACAGTCCCAGAAGGGATTTAGCCAGAGGCAATATGATGGAACGTAAGAAATTTTTAGCAAGCATATTCAGCGGCGCTCAATATGCTTTGGCCGAGTTAAAGGTACATAACGCCCAGGGACCCAATGCGAATGGGATAGCACAAAATGCCCGCAACACCATTGAGTTACTGGCAGAATTCTTTAAGAAAGAGAATTATAATATTTATATGATTGCCTATAACAATAAAGCACAGAAGTTTGAGCTTTATTCCTCCGAATCTGTTTTTGAGTTAGGTGTTACCTATTTCAATATATTAAATCCAGGTACCATCCTGTTTTCCTATAATAATGACATAAAGTCCGAGGAGACCTTTGAAGTTCCCATTGACCCCAGTCGACTGATAGCCAACCGCTTTGATCCTTATGCGTTCACGATACTGTGCCAGGAAATTCAGCAGGCCTTAAGTCAGTAAAAAAGTTTATTAAACGCTTACACAGGTGATCATCAATTGTTAAACCATAAGAGTACGGCCAGAGTTCGAAATGCTGGCCGTATTTCACTTCTTCGTTGATACTCTATCTGTTCGCTGTGAGCCTCATATTTTTATTAAAATTAAAGCAATTCATCAATATAAGTCATAATGGAACGAACCAGATTTATGGCAAAACGTGCGTCGGCCTCATTAAGCAAATTTTCAGTAGGATGGGCCATACTGAAATTGTTACGCAGGTTATTGATTCCATGTAGTATTGCGGCAGATGACTTCAACATTTTAAACACATCTTCGTTTCTTCCATCATCCGGCAGGGCCTTGAGATGTGCAGTTATCAGGGAAAGCAATCCTGGAACATTATTATTTGTACTATTGGTCGCAATTCCATGGTTTGCACACATTTGTCTTAATGAAGCATGAAGAGCTGTATGGACACGATCATAAGCCCGGTGTGGTCCATATTTCTGAAGCAACACTTCCGCATCTTCTAAAGCCTGGTAAATGTTTTCGTTCACATTTTTCACTGGAGCTGCGGAAACATTTCTTTGCCTATTCTGATTAACAATGTCCTTTATTTCATTGAATAACTCAGTATTGGCATTGTTGATAAAGCGTTGAACATTATCCAGCGCCCAGATTTTAGAAAGGTTATCAGCGTCTCTGGCCAGAGTGCTTTCTATGGCAGAGATGGCCACCCCTTTCAGCTCCGGGTTGTCCCAGTGAACATGCTGGTAGAATTTATACAGCCCTTCCGGAACATCTTCACAAGATGTAACAGCAAACAGCTCCTGCCAGTCACCTTCGTTAAATTTTTCAGCCAGGATTTTAGCCAAATTAATTTGTGAAACTTTATTCAACATACTGATCCCTTGAAGTTTTACTTCTTAATTGAGTTTACCGGAACGGTGTCTCAGTAAACGAAATCCGTGTACTGGTGTACCCCTTGCTCTGTAACAGGAATGAAATCCCATCCATCATCATTGCTCTGTTACTGCGGGGACCAATTCTGATGTTTTTCAGTGGCAGCTTATCTTTAGCTTTAATGATCAGATATGGCACCAGACCGCTGTCATTGACACGAAAATTGACACCCTTAAAAGGTCTGTCCGGGAGAATTACCATCCGGAACTCCTGCTCCTCTTTGAAACCGTCATTCTTGAAAAAAGGCGGCAGGCTGTGTGCTAGTTTGGTTGCGTGAATCATCTCATGCATTACATCTGCATTTATTGCCGCCTGAACCTCTGGCTGACGAAAAAAGGCGAGGATTTCGTTCCGGGCTTCAAGCGTGGAATCCTCTTTGGTATAGATCACCCGGTTTTTAAACACCTGGTAGTGCGTGAGTTCCAGGGAGGCAATCAGTTCTTCATCATCAAATTCCAGACACACGCCCTGAGAGCTGCCATAGCCCCGCCACTGACTTAACAGGTCGGGTTCGAGACAGAAAGAAAGGTTATAGACATGAGCAGCCCGGTGCATTCTGAAGTGCGTCAGTGCATGTTCGATGAACTTGAGGGTTTTCGGGTTAAAGTCGTCCCTCAGGTACTGCAGGGCATTCTCAAGGCAGTTCATGCCGTGAATCAGTTCATTGCTGTCATTAAGGAAGGAAAAGTGCGTCGCCCACAGTGAGCCTGATTCGATGATGCCCTTCAGGCCGTTCAGGTCAGTGTAATGATAAATCTTCATCTGGCAGCCTCCTGACTGTCCTGGCCCTGTTCGCACTCAATTTTCTGCATGTTAGACAGAAATGGGAACAGCTTAAGGGCCGCTTCCCTTTGTTCCGCTATAGACTGTTCCCAGACCTGCCATTCCGGGTCCGCAGCCAGCACTTCGTCGGCGGTATCGCGTAACCAGGCATACAGCTCTTCGCCACCATTGAGATCAACCCGGCGGGTTTTTACCGGGTCTTCATGCTTCATTATATTGCGCAGAAGTTTTCCCAGTGAGCCACCTGACTCGACAGCTTCAGCCTGGATATACTCCGGATATTCTGGAAACTGATCCAGCGTCAGATCTATATATTCCCCGTCCAGCAATACGATGACATGCCCGTGAACCGTTGAGTTTTCCGCTTCATGAAAGCCAGCGTTACCTTCCATAAAAATGATGCAGGGGTGGCATCCCTCAGTATCTGTCAGGTACTTCGCCAGTGTGTTGCTGGCTAAATCGCAGCTGCCGTGCGGGAAATTCCTAAGTTCCATTTTCCAGCGAGGAAAATGACGGCACTCGTCAGCCCGCTCACCGGCGCCAAGCTCCAGCGCCCGTCGAAATGCCTTTATACGTAATGTTCTTTCCTGTCTCATTTTTTCACCTTCCCGTCATGGCGGGCCAGGGCCAGCAGTTCGGCCTGAAGTTTACGGTCGTCCTCCCGGGATTCCTTCAGCTCCGCTTTCGTGTCCTGCAGCTGCGTCGCCAGGTGTTCGCCGGTGGCGGTCAGGCGGGCCACCTGCTCGCGTAGCGGTAGCGCCTCCGCGCGCAGCTCGCGCACCTCCTGCAGCAGGCGGTCACGTTCAGCCACCACTTCCCGCAGCACCGCCAGCTCGCTTTCCAGGGCGGCCACCTTCGTCAGCGCCTCATCCCGCTCCTGGTCAGAACGGGCAATGTCGTCGTCGGCCTGCTCGCGCGCCGCCAGAGCCCCGGCTTCAGCCTGTTTCACCGCCGCCTGCCACAGCAGCACCAGCTGGCCGGTCAGCAGCTGCGCCAGCTCTGCCGGCAGGGGCGTGGTTTGTTCAGCGGCCTGCTCGCGCTGGCGGGCTCGGAACGCGCGCATCACTGGGGAAATGTGGGACAGGGAGCCGCCGCCGAGGTGCTGACGGACCTGCTCGTTGGTCGGGTTCAGGTTGCCGGCAGCGATAAGGGCGGCAGCGGCGTCTTCAATGCGGCGGACGGTGTCCGGGGAGAGTGTTGTCATGATCTGGCTCCGGGGGGATATACAATACACAAACTACAAATAATACATACAATATAGTTTATACATATCGTACATACAGTACAGAACCTACATACACTCCTTCTCCTGTCACGGTCAGATCCGAAAACTCCAGGAAGCGGATCTTGCTCCTCTCTAGGCCGTCCTTTGTCGAAAAAATCAATATGCGCGGTCGGATTTTATTTTTAACCACTATATATAGTAGTATTGATATTGTCTTATCATACTCGTGGCGAGAGAGTACATCCAGAGTGTGCGTCTAAGCATCATGACCGACTTCCGAGAAATGTTAATATCCAAGAAAATCGGATCATGCCGACATCGGGATTCGGTAATTACTTGGTGAGACTGTTACTGTTGTTGTATTCACTTTTAGTGATAAATGTTTATGCATTTATATGCACGCAAATAATATTTAGTCGTATTACTATCAACTTAAGGAAAATGAGATGTTTGAATCGATCACCGGTAAAGATGGCTTTGGGTATTCATTTGAAAAAATCCGCAACGCCATCGCAAATGGCGATGAAGGTAATATCCATGCAGCGACTCGTCTTGGACTGGATATCTTAGAAAAGCAGTATGTCTTGTTTGAGCAAGAAATGGACGCAGCAGGAGAGCTCGCTGACTGGGCATATGATCTGGCCACCTTTCGACACGCCATTACCACGTTGCAGGCGTATTTTGTAGGGAACCCAAATGGGCTAACCGAGCAGGATGCACGGATCTACTATGCCTATTTGGAAAGCGAGCATGATCAATTTTGTGCTATCGCCGAGGAGATTGTGAAAGAACGTGCTCAGCCAGCAAATTAAGAAGCACTCATGGTGAGTGACGAGATTTCTCAATAATGCAGCATAACCTGTGAGGAGTTAAGGATGGGACGTTCCACTAAGGTGATTATCAAGGGAAGGGAGTTTGCTTCCAAAAAAGCAGCTGTGGGCTACTTCATGAACCGACGTGATGAGGTGAAGGCCTCTGGGCCGGTGACTCAAGGGGCTTTCTTTGACGAGCTGAAAGACCTCTACAGCCGCTACTGCTGTGTTTCACCTGGCTGGGGACTGAATGGCCGCAACATTATTGCCTTTGTTGTCGATTATGAACTACGTCAGAACGGACAGTATGCACAGCACCTTTGCTATAAGGTCCGGTTCAGTAATCAGGAGTTGCGTCCTTTTTCAGTAGAGAAAGCCATAAATGCAGTCGTTAATGCTGAGGCCGGTGATGGTGATGCAGAAAGACAATGATGGTTACCGTCAGTGCCTTGAACAGGGTACAAATTCGATTTAACTGACAAGGGGTCTGTAATGGAAAATATGATGAAAACTATGCGTGAATATTTCCCCACACGAACAGTGGTGATCGAGCAGTCTCTGGATATGCTGGGTATTACTCGAGGCGAAGACGGGACGCTGACTTTCCCCCGTCACTCTGATAAGCGTTTTCCTATTGGGCGTATCCGCAAGCGTCTGGCTGCTTATGGCTGGCGCGGAGAGCGTCTGAATCAGGAAGTCGCTCGCATCGTCGCAGGCCCTGATATTCTCCCTGAGAGAAGTGACTACAGCATTATTTTTCCTTACGGGTGGGAACGTAATCAACTTACCCCTGAGATGCGGAGAATGTTTCCTCGTAAAAGTGGTCGCCGCGCGCTGATTATGCTGGATGAGCTCCACTCTTTTTACTCCCAGCAGCGCCAGACGTTATCAACAGTACGTTGTGAAACACCCGAGGTATCATGAATTACCCTTCTCTTCCCGGACAGCCTTATGCCCCAGACAAAAAGCTGTTACCCGTGGCCATCGATTACCCCGCAGCTCTGGCATTACGGCAGATGGCCATTGTGCAGGACGAACTGCCTAAATACTTGCTGGCACCAGAAGTGAGCGCCCTGCTTCATTATGTGCCCGATTTGCATCGTAAGATGTTGTTGGCCACGCTGTGGAATACCGGCGCGCGTATTAATGAAGCGCTAGCGTTGACGCGGGGCGATTTTTCGCTGGTGCCGCCCTACCCGTTTGTTCAGTTGGCCACGTTAAAGCAGCGAGAAGAAAAAGCGGCTAGAACATCGGGCCGTACCCCCACAGGCATTGCTTCACATCGTTTGGTCCCTCTCTCTGATACACAGTATGTCTCGCAGTTGCAGATGATGATTGCGACATTAAAAATTCCCCAAGAACGACGCAATAAACGCACCGGAAGAATGGAAAAGGCGCGGATATGGAGTGTGACTGACCGAACCGTAAGGACGTGGATCAATGAGGCCGTTGACGCCGCCGCGGCCGATGGGGTGAGGTTCTCTGTGCCTGTAACGCCGCATACGTTCCGGCATTCTTATGCGATGCATATGCTCTACGCCGGCATTCCGCTGAAGGTGCTGCAGAGCCTGATGGGGCATAAGTCGGTCAGTTCGACCGAGGTCTATACCAAGGTGTTTGCGCTCGATGTCGCTGCGAGGCACCGAGTACAGTTTCAGATGCCAGAGGCCGATGCGGTAGCCATGCTGAAAGGGAACGGCTAATATCACATTTCGTTCATCGAACTATAGGAAAAGCTATGGAAGCAGTAGGATACGCTATTCTCGACATTCGAACTTTATTTGCCGGCTTTGCGTTTGGCTTTATTGTTTTTAGTGTGGGCTGTTATTTCTGGTTAAATGAAACGGGGAGGTTTAGCCACCGTAACTACATGATAGCAGGTGCTATCTTGCTGTTCGGCCTCGTTTGTGCCCCACAAATTTTTCAAGCCTTTGATGGCACAATACCCGCTGACTATAATCATTACCGGAGAGATGATGGATTATCCCCTACGGAAATGATCATTATGGGAAAATTATTTGGCGCAATTCTTGGTAGCCTTGCCAGTATTTGGCTTTTCAAAAAAAAAGATAAGTAAACTTAGCCGCCAAGGCGGTTTGCCTATCATTCATTAGCATACCGCCCCATTTGCGTTAGCAATGCACCAATTAACTCATCGAGACACTCTAAATTTGAGCGGCGCTTTTGAGTTCAGCTATCTGACTTAGGGCTTCGTTCAGGATGCCTTCATAGCGACTCAGTGAAACTGGGTAAACTTCATCCGCAGTCGTCTTTGACAAATCCACTTCGGAAAGTTTAATCTCAACATTCGTCTCTGTAACATTCATGTGCAGTCCCTGTAAGACTTGCCGCAATTGAAGTGCTGCTTTCCCTCCCCCTCTATTTGCATAGCTGACCATCGCCACTGGTTTGTTGTTCCATTCCTTGTATAAGTGGTCGATTGCATTTTTTAAGGCTGCTGGGTAACCCCAGTTATATTGCGGAAAAACAAATATATAGGCATCAGCTTCTGAAATCTTCTTACTCCAAGAAAGTGTATGCGCACTGATGTAGCCTCCCTCTGCAGGTAGGTTTGGCTCATCGTCCATTGGAAGTTTCCAGTCCTTTAAATCGACAAGTTCACAAGGATATCTACTGCTTACAACATCATTAACCCACTTTGCTATTTGTGGGCCAACACGTCCGAGTCGAACGCTACCTATCACTATTTGAATACGCATAACTACACCTAGGATGAAATGGGAAGATTTGTGCCCATATCATGTTATTGATATTAGGTTTTAACACCGACAAAGTTTCAGATAAGTTGCCACATCATGGTTGGAGGAGAGCCATTACCAGAATATTTAACTGTTACACTTTTTTGAAACGTTCTGAACACGTAAATTCGTAAAAAACTAACTATAGATAAGCTAGGAAGGCCATTAAGATGAGTCTCAATGAGCGACTTATTATTGGTATTGATGAAGAGGAACTCTTCGATAAAATCACAACGAGCTTTCGAGCTATTTTTCAACCCGCAGAACTTTGGTTAAAAGAGACAACACCAATACGTAAATCGTGGGAACCTATACTTCCCCCCCGACGCCATGTTGTTACTAATTCTGATCGCACTTTACTGGAAATTATGCCGGACGGAAGTCTACGGCCTACGAGTGAGTTTTCATTTCGGCGATTCTCTGGCGACAAATATGAGGCTAAGGTCAGGTACCCCGAAGGACCCGGAACGGTACGGGCTCAACCACTTCCTGAAGCTCGAGTGCAAACACAAAAGGCCGCGCTACAAGCTTCCGTTACGATGTTTAGTAAAACTACGCGCCCAAGGCGACTCTAGCGTCATATCCTATGAATAGACATACAGGTGATGTGTGATGCTTTCATTGTTTCATTATTTCATTAAATCATGATTTAATTACATCATTACATCATTACATCATTACATCATTACATCATTACATCATTACATCATCGACAGTTGGTGGATAAAGCAAGGGGGTTATTTTTGCTTATACTTAATAACCCCCTCTCCAGTTCTGCCGCCGGCATTGTGGTCAGGTCAATTTCCTTTCCAAAACACTCCAGTATCGTTACTGATTTTCGACCACCAACAGTTTTCTGACATACTCCCTTGTGTGATCAATGTGAATGTAGGTTCAGCCCAGGCGTGCGGATAATTCCCCCTCGAGCCTGTCCGCTCTATTGGACGCTCTAGAAATGCGTAGCCAGTTTGATTTAATGTGTAGCCATTTCGTAATTGAAACCATTCACCATCGACCCATCCACCGTCCATCGCGTACATTTCTAGTGCTGCTTGGAGACTGTCAAGCCCTTCGTTTTTCCTCTTCCGATTAATATCGGCTGATGCATCCAGCATATAGCTCGCTTTGGGCGGGATGCCGTTGGAAATCACAGAAACTTCCACA
>NZ_OZ061316.1 GCF_964063325.1 Hafnia alvei | reverse complement strand
TGGCTATCAATACCCGGCGGTAACGCCTCTTCATGTTCCTCGAGTTCTTGCTCTACGCCGCCGACCGGTGCAACCACCGCCGCTGCGGTGGCGCTGGCCGCCGTTGTCGATGCGGCAGCTGCCTTAGGTGACGTTTTGGGTGCTGGCTTCGGTGCGCTCTCTTCGCGAAGAGGCGTAACAGGCGGTGTCGTTTGAGTTTGAGTCGCTGTCTCAGCAACGGGCTCATTTTCCGTCGAGGCGGGTTCGGCTGTCTCAGCATCAGGGGTAAAGAGCTCGGCAATCCCACGTCCTTCTTCCTCACGAGCGGCCAGTACGGCACTCAGGTGCGTCTCGGCGTCGGTATCGATAGTGCGGGCGATAAATTCCGGTGCGACCTTGGGACGCGTCTGGTACTTCAGCGGCAGTTTCACCGCCGGGTACGGCCCCGGCAGCGTGATATAGCAGGTTAAATCGGGCAGGGTTTGAATGTCGCTGTAGCTCACCAGCGTCACACGCTCCATGTCTTTGCCCACCGAGGTGCCATCACGCACAGGGTCGACACCGTAAGAATATTGCTCGGAAGCTTTGAGCTGCTCTTTTTCACCGATTTCACCGGCGGCAAAATCCGCAATCTGCTTACTCGGCGAGCGGAAGAAGGCGCGGGTATTAAGCACATCGAACAGCGTGGCAGCGCCTTTGGCGCCATAGATATCTTCCAACTGGGCGTAGGACTGGAAGCCCAACACGTAGCAACCACCGAACTTTCGCGCCTCGGGCACGATTTCTACCAAATCCGGCAGTTTATGCAGGGTTGGTATCTCATCGGCAAAAAACCAAACGCGGCGCTGACGATTCTCCCCCATCGCCAATAGGCCGCGAATGGCCAACGACAGCCACATCGATATCACCGGCTTAAGGGACGCGTGAGTATCGGCATTCGATGAGATAAACAACCAACCGTTATTGCCATCTTCACGTACCCCGCGCATCCAGTCACGGATGGTGAAGGGTTCGCCGTTACGCTCTATGCCGTGCAGGTAGCGGATAGCTTTGACGTAGTTGGTGAGCACGGCACGGATAGAAATCGCCGTTTTCTCGATTTTCTCGTCCACCAAGTTCGCGGCAGGCGTGGATTTTAAATAGGCGCGCAGCTTATCGATTTTGATGGATAAGAGCGTATCAACCAACTTGGCATAGCTGCGGTCATCATCCTTACGCATCCGGAAGCCAGCCTCAGCAAAGATGGTGCGGCCCGAACCTTGCCAAAAGGGGTCTTCGCTCGAGCCCATCGGGATAAGCGTATTCGCGACGTTATCAAAATCCGGCTGGGTCAGGCATTCCCGCCACAAATCCCAATTGGCACAGCGCGCATCGAGCGGGTTAAGTATTTTATCTTTGGCGGGGTCGTAATAGCTTTTCACAAACTCACAGGAGCGGTCATAGACAATCACCATGTCGCCACGCTTGCGCGCATGATTCATTAGGCGGCGAATAAACTCTGATTTACCAGAACCGACCGTACCATGCAGACAGAAGTTTTGGATTTCGCTGTTTTTAATCAGAGGTAATTTTTCAATTTTAATATCAGAGGCATTGCCGTCTCTTTTGAGCATCGCCGCGACTTCTTTTGGGTCATCGGTCAGTTTACGACCACCGGTAATTTCATCTTCGCTTTGTTTCTTCCCTTGATGACCTAATATCCATGAGGCAACAAAGAACGTCACCGTACAGACAACGCCCCCGACCACGGCGGCAATCACAAAGCTGGTCCAGAGTTGCTCACCGCACCACAGCGTATATTTGTCATTGAGTATTTGCTGGGCGTTATAGGGGAATTTTTTGCCGTAATACTCAATCTGATAGACCGGCTGTGAGCGCATCAGTTCACGCATCGGCCCCAGCGTCCGGCACCACCAATAAATAATGCCGTTAATAAAGGTTTGCCATGACAGACGAAACATTAAGGTCAGCGTCGTTATGGCCAAAAATAGAAGAAATAAACAATAGAATATAATATTGGCAATTTGCCCAAACATACGAAAACGCATCGCGGCGATTTGACCGCCCTGCGTCATATCTTTTGCATTAAAGCTCATCGGCATTCTCCTGAGCACAGGAAATCAAATACCCATAACAAGCAGGTATTTTTTCTTTATAAGACAGAGATAACGCTCTCAGCTAGCAAGGAAGCTAACTGAGAGTGTGAAGAGAAAAGGTAAGGAATAAAACGAGAGTGTTATTTCGTCGGCGTCACGCTATCGCTTTTACAGGCATTAATAACCGAACTCAACATTGATAATTGATACCTTCCCATATCGATATGAAAAATAAAATAAATAGCGATTGAGAAAACAAACCCCAGACTAACCCCCCAAGCATCACCCATACTTAAGGCTGATGTTAAAATAAGAATACCCCCCATCACAAACATGTAGCTGAGCGTGTATTTTTTTATTTTACTACTAAAAAATTTATAAGCTTGAGATCTCTTTCGAAAACTATTTGGTATGGAAAGGAAACTAGCCCTCCCACTTGCAGATCCAATAGTGATCAATAAACCTAAAAAAATACTGAAAACAATCGAAGTGAGTTTATCCCAATCATTATAACTACTCAGGCAATTACCTAGATAACTACACATCAACAACCATAAAGCAACACCAAGACCAGGCCATAAACATGTCCACATGGAGGGGATTTCAAGATCACCTTGCTTGAGTATTTGCTTGATCTCTTCTATTTCTTCCTGAATAATTTTATTGGTTATCACTTATCCTTCCCCTTATTAAAATCTGCCTCAAGATGACTAGCTTGTTTCAAAAGCTCTTCTTTTGATTTAGCACCGGGAATTGAATCTGCCTTTTCCTTGGCATTATTATACTGTTTATTTTGTGTGCTTTGTTCTGATTTATGATGATTATCCAGATCGGTATACTGGCCTTTCACCTCGTGGGATTGTTGTTCAATATTATGTTGGGTGGTGATTTGTTTGGCCTGATTGTCGTTAATCATTCCCTGCACCGAATTCCCCATATCGTCTTTAATACCCGCCTGCTGCGTACGCGCCTCAATATGACCGTTATTACGTGCATAATCGGTTTGTACACTCTCGTTTGAACCGCCTTGAGGAATAGCGGGCATACCGCTGCCTAGTGAGCTTTGGCCCGTGGTGTGCTCCGCGTCCACCTTCGGTGTGACTTGTGCACGTACAAATTCACGCGCCAGCTCCTCACGTTTCGCAACCACATCCGGTGCCCCCGAATCAGTCAGCAGGTTATCGGCCTCCTGCGGTGCACGTTCACGCACAAAGTTGGCAAACTGCTGGTTCAGATTTTGGCTCATCTGGCCGCTCATTGACTCGGTACGCGAGGCCATTTCGGCATACTCGTGGCTGCGGGTGTTAGCATTGGTGTATTGGTCGTAGCTGTTTTTCGCCGTACTGAGTGAGGCGGCAAGCTGATCGGTACGCGAAACGGCATTGTTATCGGTCAGGCTTCCCGACTGGCTGGTACGGTGGCTGGTCAGATAATCACTGCTTTCTTTAAAGTCCTTCGCCGCCTGCGCGCTGGTATCATGACGGCTATCATTGGTTTGACGATGACCGTTTGTTACATTGTCAGCTGAGCCTTTACTCCATGATTTACCTACACTTCCCTTACCTCCCACCTCAGCAGAGGCTCCTATAGCTAAGCTTGCTACCTTACCCACAATAGCCCGGTCGGAATTAACACTGCCTCGCAGGTAAGCCTCTCCAGATAGCGTCCCACGAGACGTCTTATCCATCAGATTCTGGAACGACGCTTCATTGCTGATATTGTTGGCTTTGGCGTTGCTGGTCACCGCATTCCACATCTTGCTGCGCATCATCGACTCTTGCGAGTTCTGTGCATTGTCAGCGCCGCTCACCATTGACGCGCTGTTACCCCGATTGCTGGCAAACTGGCTCAGTGAGTTCCAAGCACTGGTGACGCTGCTGTTGTAGCCGTGCATCGCCGTTTGCGCCTGCGATTCTGACTCACGGGCCATTTGTTGTTGGGCGCTGGCAACTGAAGTGGTCAACAAAAACTGGCCACAGTTTTAGAGTTTTTCCAGAACAATCGCTCTGATTCATTGGGTGTTAAGCCACCGTTATATTGGTGGGGTCTGAGCTGGCTGTAATAACCAATGATGTAATTCGTTATTGATCTATTTGCTTCGCTAAAATTAGCGTATCCACAGTTCGGGACCCATTCTGATTTCAGGCTGCGGAAAAATCGTTCCATTGGGCTGTTGTCCCAGCAGTTCCCTCGTCGACTCATGCTTTGCTTTATACGATAACGCCACAATAACCGTCTGAATTCCCTGCTGGTATAGTGACTTCCCTGGTCAGAATGATACATAACGTCAGCCGGTTTTCCCCTGGTTTCCCAGGCCATCGTTAATGCTTTTCCTGTCAGAACTGAGTCCGGAGAAAACGACATCGCCCAGCCTATTGGCTTGCGAGAAAATAAATCCAGAACAACCGCCAGATAAGCCCAGCGTTTGCCCGTCCAGATGTAGGTCACGTCGCCGCACCAGGTCTGATTAGGTTCCGTTACTGCAAACTGGCGATCCAGATGATTAGGGATATCCACATGCTCTTTTGTGGCTTTTTTGTAGCGATGCTCCGGTTGCTGGCAACTAATAATATTCAGCTCTTTCATTATCTTACTGGCCCGCCAGCGACTCAACGGAACACCTTTTGCGCTGACCATATCGGCAATGCTCCGGGCCCCCGCAGAGCCATTACTGGCATGATGAACTTCACGAACCAGGCTAAGTATAACGATGTGTTTTGCATCAGGTTTCTGCGGTCGGCTTAGCCAGTACCGATAGCTACTGCGATGGATCCCGAACACATTGCAAATAAAGGCAACAGGAAACCGCGTCCTGAGTTTCTCAACTAACGAGAATTGTTCAGGGAGTCTGACATCAAGAGCGCGGTAGCCTTTTTTAATATATCGTTTTCCATTTCAACACGTTGTAGTCGTTTTTCTAATTCACGAATGCGAAGTTGCTCAGGCGTCATCGGAGAGGCCTTTGGGGATTTCCCTGCGCGTTCTTCTTTAAGCTGGCGAACCCATTTATCCATCGTGGATTTACCGACATTCATTGCTGTTGCAGCGGCGGCAACGCTGTAGTGCTGATCGAGTACAAGCTGGGCAGCTTCGAGGCGAAACTCGGGGCTAAAATTGCGTCTGTTACGTCCGGTCATAATGTCACCTGTTTTGACTATGAGGCGATGATATCACCTCTATTCAGGTGGCCAGATTTAGTATTCCACTTCACGTGTAATACAAATGTAATTCATTAAAGAGGTATTCCCCATTCGTATTCAAGATAATATAGCACTACATTTGTCATTACATATGTAGTGCGTGTATAATAATTGGACATGAACTATCGGAGTATTTGCAATGAGCACAATCCAAATCCGCGTAGATGACGAGCTGAAAAAAGATGCCTATCAGGCCTTTGAAAAACTGAATCTGTCTCCTTCTGATGCACTTCGTCTGTTCCTGCGATATGTCGCAGAGAACGAAAAACTGCCTTTTGCTGAAGTCTCAGTGATGGTGAGTGAAGATGATGAGGATGCTGATATCTTGGCGGTCGTCAGAGAAAGGATGAAAAATCCGGGCAAACGGATCAGGGTTAACGTTGATGACTTTTAGTATTGAATTTGACGAAAGGGCTTTCAAGGAATGGAATAAGCTTGAAAAAACTGTCCGCGAACAATTCAAAAAGAAGCTAAAAAAACTGCAGCAAAACCCTTACGTTGAATCAGCGAGATTGCATGGAGATCTCGCTGGCTGCTTTAAAATAAAGCTAAGAGCATCAGGCTTTCGTCTAATTTACAAGGTTATCGATGATGAGATAGTTATATGGGTGATTGCTGTCGGCAAACGAGAAGCCGAGAAGGCCTATGAGATGGCTCAAAAGCGGCTTTTATAACAGAAAATGAATACATGTATAATTCACATGTATTACATCTGTATTCATTTTAAGAGCTAAGTTTTACTAACACACTCACCATTTTGAAATGAAGGTTAGCCTGTGGTGACACAGACATCCCCAATACATTAGATATCTTCTTCGTCTATCTCTGTCGGTGATGCGCATCGCGCCACCACGTAAGTGGCGGAATAAAGCCCGCGCATAAGGATGTTGTCCGAGTTATGTGCCGCGTAGCTGCTTATGCTCGACATCTATGATGGCCTGCGTTGCCGCAAACTGATGGACGTTAACAGGCTATCTGACTGTTCGAACGCCACCAGATTCTGCAAAAGGCTAACCGCTAATGCTCTCGGCAAGCTCTGCCAATTTAGCAGCATCAGGGGCTTGTTTGCGCACGTTCAGCGTTGAATGGGCGAGTGAACTCACGCTAACCATAGAAACGGGAATATCACGCAGCGCGGTGTTGGCTGCTTCGGCCTGCGCCATTGGGGGAGATTTTTTGCTCGCTTTACTCGCATTACGGGTTGCTTTAGTATTCTTCTCTGACATGGTTGATACCTCGATAGTGTTAATTAATGTCTGCCGGATGTCCTAGCATCCGGCACCTCGCTTACTGCTTACTGCGTTTTACGAATGTCATAATTTGCGATGTAGCGGTTAAGGCAATACTCGCCCTCCGGTTCAAAATTCCATGTACACCAGACCATTTCACCATTCTGACTAACCACGAGACGAAAGTGCGTCCCCTGATCGTCTTCGATAGCGACGTTCTCATACTGCGCCGCTACATCCACTGCGTGTTCGCGGGTGAAGGTGCCATCGGACAGGGATTTTAAGGGCTTGGCCTCGATATTGTCTGACATCGTATTTCTCCTGTTTAAGCCCCGCTCTCGCAGGGCAAGTCAACTCTAGAATGGGATATCGTCGTCAAAATCCATCGGCGGGAAGTCCCCGCTCTGCGGCTGAGATTCTGGCTGTACGGCGGTCTTGGATTTTTTGACTTTGCTGGCCTTTTTAGCTGTGGGAGTTGCTGCCTGTTGTTGTGGCTGACCGCTGGTCTGCGGTGCTGGGGTTGAGTTGGCTTCACGACGGTTGCCCAGCATCTGTAGAGTGCCGCCCACGTTGACGATAATTTCGGTGGTGTAACGCTCGTTCCCTTGCGTGTCTGTCCACTTACGAGTTTGCAAAGCCCCCTCGATATAGACCTGTGAGCCCTTTTGCAGGTATTCCCCTGCGATTTCAGCCAACTTGCCAAACACCACAACGCGATGCCATTCGGTTTTTTCTTTTTGTTCGCCCGATTGCTTATCACGCCATGTTTCTGAGGTGGCCAGTGACAAATTGGCAACCGCGCCCCCGTTTGGCATATAGCGTACTTCGGGTTCTTGGCCTAAATGCCCCACTAAAATCACTTTATTAACGCCTTTGCTCGCCATAGTGTCTCTCCTGATATCCGTTGATTTTTTGCCTTTAAAAACCATCACCCGCTGAGTTGCCGGGGCCGCGGTTTTGACGTTTTGCGGGGTTCTGCTGCACGCTCGCGCTGGTTGTTACCTTCACCCGTTTGAGAGCCGTACGCCGCAAGGGCGTCAATCAGCACAGCGTGGTGAAGCTGTCCGGGGTGAGCGTGAAATTTATTGCGGTCTAATGAAGCTTGCGAAATGGCCGCCATAAATTTATTGCGAAAGGCTTTTGCGTCCCTGGACAGCAAGACGCGCTGTGGTTATCTCAGCCCCGGCGTTCGGACTCAAAGGGGGGAAATCAGCCAGCGTTGATGAGCAGGAACCCGCCGCAATGACGAAACGCGCGGGCGCGAAACGGCATTGCCCCTTAGCGCCGGCGGCTCCATCGCCGGCAGTGAAAGCGGCGTGACCAACTGGTCACAGCAAGCGGTGCTGTTGACTTGCCAAGCAGCGGCTCTACCCCGAACGGGCGCAGACACGTTGCGTGGCTGCGTAAAACTTGGCGTGCCCGTTTGTTTGGGCGCGACTAGTTGTGTCAGTCGTCGTGTGTCGGAACGGCGCACGCCCTTGGGTGCCCCAAAGGCCGTTATTGATTTTTCTGAAAGATAAAGAGAAAAAGCACTACAGCAGGACGACGCATATCGAGATGAAGACAAAGCAGATAAAGAAAAAGATGAAGAAGAGAATGGAGAGGAAGAAGAACAGCTATAGTCGGTATAGAAACACAACGCAACACACTACACTGACATCACGAAACGGGGAGATAAGCGGTGCGTTAGCACCGCTGCATTCCCGTGCGCCAACGGCGCGTGGTTTTTCGGTGCGGACAGACAGAGGACACTTCCCCTGCCTGATATCGAATAAGACGGTTAGGCACGAAGTCTGATTATCGCCGTCGCCACATCGGTATATGAAAACGTGCTGCGCGGCAGCGCTTCCCAAACATCGCAAAGCGGCTTGCGTATTTTTTGTTGGCGGGGCCATTGAGACAAATAGCCGTCAGCAGCCCTTCAGGCTTTAATAGCGACAGGGCGCGCTGTATATGTCGAATATCCTGCGCATGGTTAAAGGGCGGATTCATAATGATTTTGTCATACTGGGCTACCTGCCCGTATTCCATAAAATCGCCGCACCAGACATTAACACCTGGAAACGCCCCCCGTAGATGCCCCGCGTTCCCCCCGTGGCAGAAAGAGCGCCATTATCCTTAAAACGACAAAGCGCCCGATGGTATATCGAGCGCTTTGAGTATTATCTACAACAGAAGGATGATTACTTAGTTATTTGTGTAGCACCAAACGGCACCATTCTTAGAATAGTTTGGACCAATTTTTCCTCCATCCCAATTAACTCGCCCAAATCCATCTCTATTCCCAGTTCCCCCATAAAAATATTTTACCAACCCCCCGTTAACTGATCGAATAACACTAGACTGCTGACTAACAAACCCTTGAACAGTACCGGAATAAGGATAGTTATATCCTGGTCTATCGACGGAACACCAGGAATACATCAGATAGAAACTGGAGCCTGCAAAAGTCCAATACTGAGATATATTCGGGGCATAGGTGCGATCGGGTTTATGGTCACTCCCTTTGTATTTCGCAAACGTTTTCAACGTCGTTGGCAATGAAGGTTTTGCCGTGATTGTGACCAAGCCCGTCGAACTATCTAACGTCGCCCATGACACACTCGTTTGATTATTATTGTTATCTACAAAATAATAATCATAGTCGCTGGCATTTTCACCTGCAGCCGTTGGTGCTACATAATTACTCCCATTTGTAATACGTGTTGGCCATTTTGATGAAACATTATAATTTTTAGAACTATTGTCCGCTTTAAATGTACCTTGTGCGACCTCAACCCAACGCTTGAATTTAACAGTAACATTTCTGCTTGTAATCACATCACTGGTTTCTGGGTTCAAGATCGACACAGTGATAACCTGCGATAACAAGTAACTATTGAGATAAGCAACGGCACTTCCCTTCGATACTTGGATGCTAACATCTGAATTCGTCCCAGCCGTACTGGATTTGCTTAATCCAGACTCGGATGCATCACCACTTGCAATACTGAACTTGATAATCGCCTCATCATCAATTGGATTGCCGTATATATCGGTAACACTAACAGATATTTTATTCACATCACTATTGTTCGCCATCGCCGTGCCCGTTGCTGATAAGGCGTCAAAGCGCAGTGCTGTCGGGTTGACATCTAAAGAAACGGTCAATGCATTATCGATATCATTTCCTTTAAAGGTTGGTGTAACACTATATCCATTTGTTACGTCATTTCCCTGAGTCACCACGGTCACAGTATTTCCAGTGGTAAACCCAAAACTTCCTTGTGCTGCATTGATAGCGGCGCCATTGATTGAAACAATCTTGCTGCTTGCTGAAGGTGCCGCTGTAAAACCAATATTTACATTTTCGAGGTTATTGCCGTATTTATCAGTTAATGTCGCAACACTCGTAACATTAGTATCAACCTGACCGACATTTCCGCCACTCCATGTAATCACCGGATTACGGGTATCAGCAACAAATGTATAGCTCGTCGATTTCGCTGCTGCTGTACTCTGAACCACATTTGTTGCCACGCTTAGCGAGCCTAGGGTCGTTGATGTCACCACAGCGCTGACGCTGGAGGTATTATCAATATCCAACGGGCTACTTGGCGAGAAGCTTATCCCCGATGCCCCAACCAGATTGAGCGATAAACCATAATCGCCATCACCCGGATAGATGAACTTATTTCCGTTCGCATCGGCGATAGCCATATTTATTACATAGCCATATCCTGACCCCGCAATCGCATTGCCACTGATGCTATAATCCGTGTTTTGCAATGACGATGTCTGGCTTAAGACCTGTGCTGATTTGATATCTGGGCTTGTCGTTAATCCCACGCTGTTAGACGTATAACTTCCAACAACAACTTTCGCAGCAATCGTTCCACTGTATTTACCCGGTGTATATGTTGATGTGTAAACACCGTCAGAACTTTCACTCCAGCCAGACAGTGAACCTACGGCATCATCGTTGGTCAGGTTCGTGGCCGCCGAGCCAAGCATTTTCGTGAAGGTAAATGATTTTGCTATTTCATCGCTGCTTTTTCCTGTAATCGGATTTTTATTACTGTCTTTAAGCGTCAGCGTAACTGCTGAAGTGCCCTTAGCAGTACTAAATGATGTCGTGACAAAGGCTAGCTGTGAATTTGCACTCGCGATTGCCCCCGCAATAAAGCTCACGGTCTTATCGGCGCTCTTGCTCGCCGTCGTACCCACCTGCGCACTCACGGTGATGTCCGCCACCGCCAGAGTACTGCTGGTCAACGTGACGGTGGTTTGCCCCTTATCGTCGGTTACCCCGTTTGATGTTGCCGTCGCACCGGTCTTATCCGCCTTCGGTGATACAGTAGCGCCGGAGACCAAGTTACCGTTGCTGTCTTTGACCGTCACGGTGTAGGTGAAGGTGTTTTGACCATCGGCCACCTTGCTGATGTCTGTCCCCACCAAGGTTACGGTATCCACCTGCGCCGTAGCTACATCACCCACAAAGCTCACCGTCTTATCGGCGTTCACGCTTGCCGTCGTGCCCACCTGCGCACTCACGGTGATATCCGCTACCGCCAGAGTGCTGCTGGTTAAGGTGACGGTAGTTTGACCACTGGCGTCGGTCGCACCTGAGATTTTTGTGCTCACGCCTGACTTATCCGCCTTTGACGACACCGTCACGCCTGATACCGGGTTGCCGTTGCTGTCTTTGACCGTCGCGGTGTAAGTGAAGGTGTTTTTGCCATCGGCCACCTTGCTGATGCCTGCCCCCACCAAGGTCACCGTATCGACCTGAGCCGTTGTCACGTCCGCAATAAAGCTCACCGTCTTATCGGCGTTCTTGCTCGTTGTCGTACCGACCTGCGCACTCACGGTAATATCCGCTACCGCCGTGGTACTACTGGTCAACGTTATCGTCGCCTGACCTGTAGCATCCGTCACGCCATTGACGGTCGCTGTCGCCCCCGTCTTATCCGCTTTCGGGGTCACGGTGGCGCCAGAAACTAAGTTGCCGTTGCTGTCTTTGACCGTCACCGTATAGGTAAAGGTATTTTTGCCATCAGCCACCTTACTGATGTCTGTCCCCACTAAGGTCACCGTATCGACCTGAGCCGTTGCCACGTCCGCAATAAAGCTCACGCTCTTATCGGCGTTCACACTCGTCGTCGTGCCCACTTGCGCACTCACGGTGATGTCCGCGACCGCCGTGGTGCTGCTGGTTAAGGTGATAGCCGTTTGACCGTTGGCGTCGGTTACCTCGTTTGACGCTGCCGTTGCACCGGCTTTATCTGCCTTCGATGCCACAGTCACGCCGGAGACCAGGTTGCCGTTGCTGTCTTTCACCGTCACGGTGTAGGTAAAGGTGTTTTTACCATCCGCCACCTTACTGACGTCACTGCCGACCAAGGTCACAGTACTCACCTGCGCAGAGGCGCTGTCAGCGGTAAAGCTAACCGTCTTATCAGCGTTCACACTCGTTGTCGTGCCCACCTGCGCACTCACGGTAATATCCGCTACCGCCGTGGTGGTGCTGGTTAAGGTGACGGTAGTTTGACCATTGGCATCGGTCACACCTGAGATTTTAGTGCTCACGCCTGACTTATCCGCCTTCGGCGACACAGTCACACCCGATACAGGGTTGCCGTTGCTGTCTTTGACCGTCGCGGTGTAAGTGAAGGTGTTTTTGCCATCGGCCACCTTGCTGATGCCTGCCCCCACCAAGGTCACCGTATCGACCTGAGCCGTTGTCACGTCCGCAATAAAGCTCACCGTCTTATCGGCGTTCTTGCTCGTTGTCGTACCGACCTGCGCACTCACGGTGATATTCGCCACCGCCGTGGTGCTGCTGGTTAAGGTAATAGTGGTTTGACCGTTGGCATCGGTCACATTATTGGCAGTCGCTGTCGCCCCCGTCTTATCCGACTTCGGTGTCACGGTGGCACCCGAGACCAGGTTGCCGTTAACGTCTTTCACCGTCACGGTGTAGGTGAAGGTATTTTTACCGTCCGCCACCTTACTCACATCACTGCCAACCAAGGTGACGGTGCTTACCTGCGCAGAGGCACTGTCGGCGATAAAGCTCACCGTCTTATCGGCGTTCTGGTTCGCCGTCGTGCCCACCTGTGCACTCACGGTGATATCCGCTACCGCCAGAGTGCTGCTGGTTAAGGTAATGATGCTTTGACCACTGGCGTCGGTTACCCCGTTTGACGTTGCCGTCGCACCGGTTTTATCTGCCTTCGGTGTCACGGTGGCGCCGGAGACCAAGTTGCCGTTAACGTCTTTCACCGTCACCGTGTAGGTGAAGGTATTTTTACCGTCCGCCACCTTACTCACATCACTGCCAACCAAGGTGACGGTGCTTACCTGCGCAGAGGCACTGTCGGCGATAAAGCTCACCGTCTTATCGGCGTTCTTGCTCGCCGTCGTGCCCACCTGTGCACTCACGGTGATATCCGCTACCGCCAGAGTGCTGCTGGTTAAGGTAACGGTGGTTTGACCATTGGCATCGGTCACACCTGAGATTTTAGTGCTCACGCCTGACTTATCCGCCTTCGGCGACACAGTCACACCCGATACAGGGTTGCCGTTGCTGTCTTTCACCGTCGCGGTGTAGGTGAAGGTGTTTTTGCCGTCGGCCACCTTACTGATATCTGTACCCACCAAGGTCACGGTGCTTACCTGCGCCGTGGTGCTGTCAGCGATAAAGCTCACCGTCTTACCGGCGTTCTGGCTCGCAGTACTGCCGACTTGCGCACTCACGGTGATATTCGCCACCGCCGTGGTGGTGCTGGTTAAGGTAATAGTGGTTTGACCGTTGGCATCGGTCACATTATTGGCAGTCGCTGTCGCCCCCGTCTTATCCGACTTCGGTGTCACGGTGGCACCCGAGACCAGGTTGCCGTTAACGTCTTTCACCGTCACGGTGTAGGTGAAGGTATTTTTACCGTCCGCCACCTTACTCACATCACTGCCAGCCAAGGTGACGGTGCTTACCTGCGCAGAGGCACTGTCGGCGATAAAGCTCACCGTCTTATCGGCGTTCTTGCTCGCCGTCGTGCCCACCTGCGCACTCACGGTAATGTTTGCCACCGCCGTGGTACTGCTGGTTAAGGTTATCGTCGCCTGACCTGTAGCATCCGTCACGCCATTGACGGTCGCTGTCGCCCCAGTTTTATCCGCCTTCGGTGCCACTGTCACGCCGGAGACCAAGTTGCCGTTGCTGTCTTTGACCGTCACCGTGTAGGTAAAGGTATTCTTCCCGTCTGCCACTTTGCTGATATCACTGCCAACCAAGGTCACGGTGCTCACCTGCGCCGTGGTTCTGTCAGCGATAAAGCTCACCGTCTTATCGGCGTTCTGGCTGGCGGTACTGCCCACCTGTGCACTCACGGTGATATTCATCGCCGCCGTCGTTGAACTGCTCAAGGTTAAGGTTGTTTGACCATTGGCATCCGTCAGCCCGTTCGCTGCCACCGTAACACCCGCTTTATTTGCTGAGGAGGACACATCCACGCCCGATACCGGATTACCGTTGTTGTCCGTAATTGTCACGGTGTAGGTAAAGGTATTTTTACCGTCCGCCACCTTGCTTATCACAGAGCCCTCTAGCACGACGCTGCTGACTTTTGCCGCCGCACTATCCGCAGTAAAACTCACCACCTTATCGGCATTCACCGCCGGCGTTGTCAGGTACTGCGCACTCACTTGAACGTTGTTCACCGCGGTGGTGGTACTCGTCAATGTGACAGTCGCTTGTCCCTGCGCATTGGTTGTACTGCTTATCGGCAGCGACACATCTCCTGCTTTGTTCTGTCCCCATGTCACGGCTAACCCAGCTTGTTGAACAGGGTTACCATGGGCATCAATGACCTGAGCGGTGTAGTTGAAGGTATTCTTACCGTCGGCCACCTTCATTTGCACGCTGTCGTTTAACAGTACGGTACCCACTTTCGCCGTCGCTACGTCCGCGATAAAGCTCACCGTCTTATCGGCGTTCTTGCTCGCCGTCGTACCGACCTGCGCACTCACGGTGATGTTCGCGACCGCCGTGGTAGTGCTGGTTAAGGTGATAGTGGCTTGACCATTCGTGTCTGTCACACCATTGACCGTTGCTGTCGCCCCGGTTTTATCCGCTTTCGGCGATACAGTAGCACCGGCCACCAGGTTGCCGTTGCTGTCTTTCACCGTCACGGTGTAGGTAAAGGTATTTTTGCCATCGGCCACCTTACTCTCACTCGTACCAACCAAAGTGACGTTACTCACCTGCGCTGTCGCGCTGTTAGCGGTAAAGCTTACCGTCTTATCGGCCCTCTTAGCTGCGGTACTGCCCACCTGCGCACTCACGGTGATGTTTGCCACCGCCGTGGTGCTGCTGGTTAAGGTGATAGTGGCTTGACCATTCGTGTCTGTCACACCATTGACCGTTGCTGTCGCCCCGGTTTTATCCGCTTTCGGCGATACATTCACGCCAGAGACCGGGTTGCCGTTGTTGTCTTTCACCGTCACCGTGTAGGTAAAGGTGTTTTGACCATCGGCCACCTTACTCACGACCGAGTCCGTTAACGTCACCGCACTCACCTGCGCGGAGGCGCTGTCAGCGATAAAGCTCACCGTCTTATCGGCGTTTTGACTCGTCGTCGCACCCACCTGCGCACTCACGGTGATGTTTGCTACCGCCGTGGTGGTGCTGGTTAAGGTGATGGTCGTTTGACCACTGGCATCGGTCGTACCTGAGATTTTTGTGCTCACGCCTGACTTATCGGCCTTCGGCGATACAGTGGCACCTAAGACCGGGTTACCGTTGCTGTCTTTGACCGTCACGGTGTAGGTAAAGGTGTTTTTACCATCGGCAATTTTGCTCACGTCACTGCCGACCAAGGTTACGGTGCTTACCTGCGCCGTGGTGCTGTCCGCGATAAAGCTCACTGACTTATCGGCGTTCTTGCTGGCCGTTGTTCCCACCTGGGCACTCACGGTGATATTCGCCACCGCCGTGGTGCTGCTGGTTAAGGTCACGGTAGTTTGACCACTGGCATCGGTCGCGCCCGCGGCTTTTGCGGTCACGTTCGTTTTATCCGCCTTCGGCGATACCGTGGCGCCCGAGATCGGGTTGCCGTGGCTGTCTTTGACCGTCACCGTGTAGGTAAAGGTGTTTTTGCCGTCCGCTACCTTGCTCACGACCGAGTCCGTTAACGTCACCGCACTCACCTGCGCCGACGCGCTGTCCGCGATAAAACTCACCGTCTTATCAGCGTTCTTCGCTGCGGTACTCCCGACCTGCGCACTCACGGCAATGTTCGCTACCGCCGTGGTGGTGCTGGTTAAGGTGATAGTGGTTTGGCCGTTGGCATCGGTCGCACCTGAGATTTTTGTGCTCACGCCTGACTTATCCGCCTTCGGCGACACCGTCACGCCGGAGACCAGATTGCCGTTGCTGTCTTTGACTGTCACGGTGTAGGTGAAGGCGTTTTTGCCGTCGGCCACCTTACTGACTTCACTGCCGACCAAGGTCACGGTGCTTACCTGCGCGGAAGCGCTGTCAGCAATAAAGCTCACCGTCTTATCGGCATTCACACTCCCCGTTGTACCGACCTGGGCACTCACGGTGATATTCGCCACCGCCGTGGTGGTGCTGGTTAAGATGATAGTGGTTTGACCGTTGGCATCGGTCGCGCCCGCTGCTTTCGCACTCACGCCTGACTTATCCGCCTTCGGTGACACAATGGCGCCCGACACCGGGTTACCGTTGCTGTCTTTGACCGTCGCGGTGTAGGTGAAGGTATTTTTGCCGTCCGCCACCTTACTGACTTCACTGCCGACCAAGGTCACGGCGCTTACCTGCGCAGAGGAGCTGTCGGCGATAAAACTCACCGTCTTATCGGCGTTCTTGCTCGCCGTGGTGCCCACCTGCGCACTCACGGTAATGTTTGCCACCGCCGTGGTGCTGCTGGTCAACGTTATCGTCGCCTGACCTGTAGCATCCGTCACGCCATTGACGGTCGCTGTCGCCCCCGTCTTATCCGCTTTCGGTTTCACGGTAGCGCCAGAGACTAAGTTGCCGTTGCTGTCTTTCACCGTCACGGTGTAGGTAAAGACGTTTTTACCATCAGCAACTTTGCTCACATCACTGCCAACCAAGGTCACGGTGCTTACCTGCGCCGTGGTGCTGTTAGCGGTAAAGCTCACGGTCTTATCGGCGTTTTTGCTCGCCGTCGTGCCGACCTGCGCACTCACGGTAATATTCGCGACCGCCGTGGTGCTGCTGGTTAAGGTGATGGTCGTTTGACCGTTGGCGTCGGTTACCTCGTTTGACGCTGCCGTTGCACCGGCTTTATCTGCCTTCGATGCCACAGTCACGCCGGAGACCAGGTTGCCGTTGCTGTCTTTCACCGTCACGGTGTAGGTGAAGGTGTTTTTGCCGTCCGCTACCTTACTCACGACCGAGTCCGTTAACGTCACCGCACTCACCTGCGCAGAGGCGCTGTCAGCGGTAAAGGTCACCGTCTTATCAGCGTTCTTGCTCGTTGTCGTGCCGACCTGCGCACTCACGGTGATATCCGCTACCGCCTTAGTAGTACTGGTTAAGGTAATAGTCGTTTGACCGTTGGCATCGGTTATCCCATTCGATGCTGCCGTTGCACCGGCTTTATCTGCCTTCGGCGATACAGTGGCGCCGGCGACCTGGTTACCGTTGCTGTCTTTGACCGTCACGGTGTAGGTAAAGGTGCTTTTACCATCCGCCACTTTTTTGATATCACTGCCAACCAGCGTCACTGTGGTGACCTGGGCTGTTGTCGCATCCGCAATAAAACTCACTGTTTTATCAGCGTTCTGACTGGTCGTCGTACCGACCTGCGCACTCACAGTGATATCGGCCACTGCCGCAGTGCCACTTGCCAACGTTATCGTCGTCTGACCATTGGTATCTGTCGCGTTGGTTGCGGCCGCCGTGACGCCGGCTTTATCCGCTTTCGCTATCACCTTCACGCCCGACACCGTATTACCCTGGTTATCAACCACGGTCACGATGTAGCTGAAGCGACTTTGTCCATTAGCCGGTAAGCTATTCGTATTCCCGACAAGGGTCACTTTACTCACATGGGCTGTCGCAACGTCCGCAACAAACGTCGTCTCTTTCGTGGTCGCCTGACCATTAACAGAGGCAGTAACGGTATAACGCCCTACTTTCGTACTGATGACCGTCGCAGTGGCAACCCCGTTAGCATCACTCACCCCATTTACCGTGGTCAATGTGGCGCCGTTATTGACGCTAAACGTCACGGTCATGCCGGAAACAGGGTTCCCCTGCTTATCGGTGACCGTGGCCTTAACACCGTTCGCGGCCTTACCATCAGCGGCCGCGCCGTCAGGCGCAATAACCAGATTATTATCCGTTATCTGCGCCGTCGTTTTATCCGCACTTAATGTCACCTTCGGCATTTGGGTGCTCGCTTTTTTACTGCCCGAAAACGCGGTGATCGTGGCAATCCCCGCCCGGGTTCCCGTAAGCGACGCAACATAGACTCCCGTCGAGCCCTGTTCAGCAAAGTTGCTCACACTGACGTTATCTAATCCCGCAATTGAGGCACGCAGTGAACTTGCCGCCCCTGTGATCGGGTTGTTGTTGGCATCAACCAGCTTCAACATCAACGCCGATGAGGCTTGCCCATTGGCTGTAATGCCATCAGGAGATGCCACCAAAGTGGATTTATCCGCCGCAATATCACCGGCCGTGAAGCTAACCTTTTTATCGGCATCAATATCAGCAGCCTGTGCAGCACTGTGCGCACTGACCGTAATATTGGTCACAACGCGGGTACCACTGAGCAATTTAACGGTCGTTTTACCGTTACTGTCGGTCTGCGTTATTGGGGAAGACAGCGTGACACCGGTGGCATCAACGGCCCAAGAGACAGGCGCATTCGCCAGCGTATTGTCATATTTATCCTGGACGAGCGCGGTATAGGTAAAGGTATTTTTACCATCCGCCGGCTTAGCGGTCGTGTCATCCATCAATGTCACTTTACGTACCGTCGCCGTGGCGCTATCAGCCACAAACGTGACTTTCGCCGTACTGCTATTACCGTTATCCATGGTCGCGGTAATTTTCCCTTCACCGGCAACCTTACTGCGTAGGGTGATGGTGGCCTTACCGTCCATTCCAGTGGTGACCGTCAACTGACGACTGTCGCCTTTTCCTCCCCCTATAGGGGCTAATGTGGTTCCCGCTTGACCGGCCGCGTTTATCAAACCCTCTATCGCGAAGGTGACTTTTTGATTGGTGAGTGGCGCCCCCTTCCCGTCAGTGACCGTACCGGTAAGGGTATAACTCTCCGAGTCATTCGCCGGTAAGTTCTTCTCACTTGGCGAGACAGTCAGATTGCTGACCGTATTTTCTGAAGGCACAACCCCAATCAACGTTTCTGCCGTATTGGACTGGTTCCCGTTGTTATCCGTGGCTACAGCGCTGATTTTGTAGTTTTGTGCGGCGTTCGTCCGCTGACCAAAGACATAGGCCGGCAGCGTCACCCGCAACTCTGTCGGAGACACCTGCTGATAACGGCCACCGCGGGCCATCAACGTGGCATCAACATTCCAGCTCACGCTCTTGAGTCCGTATTTGGCTTTCGAAACGGTTAAAATGACCGGCACCGTCTCCGCCGCCTGTGCGGTGGTGGCGGCAGGAAGCGAAATCGTCAGCAGTTCCTGCTTGCGATACTGCATGACAATGTTGTAATTACGGTCGACAAAATCATACTTGCTGCCGACCAGACTGCGCATCAAGCCCACCGAATCGGGGTCAATCTGTTGCTCCCACGGCACGCCAAAGCGGTAGGTGAAATCGAGCCCGACGTTGGTCTCATTGGAATCCCCAATGGAACGTTTCGCTGACAGCGTCATTAACGGGAATGGCGTATAGTCAACGCCGGCCGTGACCACAACCGGGTTATCTTTCAGTGAGTCAGGGTTGGCACTTTCGGCAACAGAGACCCCTTTGCCAAAGTACTGCTCATACTTAAGGCTACCGCCCCAGTTCGGCCATGAAGGCAAATACGCGTTAGCGCGTAAATCAAACCCATTAGCAGGACGCTCATCATAGTCTTCCATGTCATCGAGCTTGGACTGATGCCAGTTGGTCTGACGGATATACCCGTTAGCCGCCAGCTTTAAATAGTCTGTCCAGGCTTCGGTACCCACACCGATACGCTTGTTTTTTCCCGTGTAGTCATAGTCATAGAAGGTGTTGATACCCAACATCCAGTCGTTGAGATATTGGCGATAGCCAAAACCGAGGTTAACGGTGTTTCGGTCTTGATTAGTGCGTGCCCCCACCTGAGAGAACACCAGGCTTTTATCCGTCTCCGTCAAGGGAACTAACAGATCACCGGATACGTTTTGGTGCGTCCCTAGTGACACTTTGGCGTTGCCATACTGGTTCAGCCAATCATTCACCTGCTGATTAATCAGGCCTTCGCCGATGCTACGCGCATAGTTAATGGCGGCATCGGAGGTATTGTCCTGCGATAACAGCGAGCCCATTTGCATGGCGCCGGACGCCAGACGATTGTCCCCCTCATCGCCACGGGGCGATGAGGCAGCGCTTTCATCTGAGCCAGTTTTGTCGGTGGAAGATTTCGGTGAGCTCAGCGAAGGTAATCCCGCCTCAGGCACAGGCGTAGCCACCGGGGCTTGGACGTGGAAATAGTCGCTCAAGCGGGATGAGGCCGTCGGCGCCGATGTTGTCGGTGCCTGTGACCGCGTCACCGAAGGCGCAGGCGCTTTTGGCGCCGATGTTGCCGGTGCCTCAGCGCCAAGAATGAGTGCGTTAAGTCCCTGGATGGTACTCTGCATATCGGCCGGCTCGCTGGCGCGGGCCACCATGGGGAGCAAGGATAATCCCGGCGTCAATAGCTGCAGCCAGATAAGCAGGTAGGCAATACCCTTACGTAAGCGTAATTTAGAGAACATAACTTTCACTCGATTCCATCGACAAAAAGAAAAAAACTCAAGAAGGGGTAAATTTAGGAAAATCCTTTCATTCCCTTCTTAAGTGATACAGATTGAACTTATTAGATATTGCTGAGCGCATTAATCTTTTGTTGGATAACCTTGAATCCGGCGTAGTTCACTTCCGAACACAGCGTATTGAGTTTCATATCGAGCGTGTTGGAATAGAGACGTTTTGCATCACCGTTCATGATGTTTTTATTGGTATTCAAGAAGCTGTAACCGTCGCCAATCTGGATGTAGTCACGCGAGTATTTTTGGTATTTATCATCCCCTGCCTGACGCAGGAAATTAAAGTGGTCGACACACAGATTATTACTGGAGGCCACCGCGTTCACCGGCACAATACGACTGTTATTTTGCGCATACTTAATAGTAGGCTTCGGTGACTGCTTCACTGAAGCATGTTTTACGGAATTCGCCGAACATGCTGCTAGGAAAATGAAAGATAAAAGAGGAATAGAACGTAATAACATGATAACTCCATTGTAAAACAAGGCGATTAATATGATTATTCGCACCCCAACGGATACGAATTAATACCCACAAAGAGGTATTCGATAAAGCAATAGCTACCGCACTCAGCGTGCACATGGCACATTGAAATTTAGATAGAACATGAAAATGCATAGTTAGAAATCACATGCGCTAAAAAGAAACATGCAATCAAAACATACCTTTCTTAATAAGATTTCAGATTTTCCTTCCCCGATTTAAATTAAATCTGTTGGCGCAGAGTCAATATCGGTGAGTACATAGACGTTACTTTTAGCGAAGCATATCAGAACATTCTTGATCGGTAAACACGATCAAAGATCACAATACGATAGGTGCAAACTATCAATAAAAGGAGTATTGATCGTTACAAACATGTTTTAAAACACTTTATTATCATGCACCATAAAGAATGTGTGGCTATTTATTAGACTGAAATACAATGGAGTGGTATGACGGCGAGTTACCGTATTTACAGCCAGGATGCTTTTCTTACCGTAGGTATTTCATCGCTATTGGATTCAATCTTAAGCATGAATATCTCGTTCAAAGATAACAAGCTGAACATCCTGCTTATTTCTAACATTTCATTATTAAACATCGCTCACTTTTGCCATGATTTAGACCACAAAAAAACTTACTTTGTTATTGGCACTGCGGCTGCCTGGGATATGATAAATGGTACAGGAATAATGAAACTGGAGGGATTTATTGATATATCAAAGTCACTCAATGAGCTCAAGTATGAACTTTATTTTATGCTTAAAGGGGGGCGAGAAATTAATACGTACCCTATACAAACAGAGAAAATCATCCTTTCGCCCTGCGAACGTTTTGTCTTGAGATATATATCTTCAGGTATGCCGGCCGCTTCAATTGCAAAACGACTGGGCCTCAGTGTCAAAACGATCAGTTCGCAAAAGAGAAGTATGATGAAAAAATTGAATGTTTCCAGCAACCAACAACTTTTAATCAAAGCACGTATTGCTAATTACTAACACGTATAGATAAAAAATCAATATAGGCATGAGTGCTGCCTTCATCATAACAACACCCTACTATCGTTAAGAAAAGGTAATCATTAATCCATATATCGACAAAAATATTAAAAGACTGAACCTGATGTCATGAAGAAAGATGTTAACTATAAAGAGTTAAAAGTATGAAGCCAGACATCCTAGTGACGATCAAAATATAAGTAAGAAACGAAAAAATAAACAAACCTGATACGTTAACTGGTTTTACATTTTGCCACTGTTGAAGAGCTGACACGTTAGACGTTCGGAGATAAGCGCCGAAGTGCAAATTGTACAACTGAGTTTTGTATAATCTCAGAGATTAGATTAATTAAAAAACAATCAAACCAGACAGACTTCCATTGTAAAGACCGTCTCATGATGACTTTAGCCCCGTTTACGGGGCTTTTTTTGGCGCAAATAAATCGATATCCCCATAGAACAGTAACCCACATGTAGCGGGAGCTAATACTCTGTTAGAGATGAGTTTCTTCAGGCTTCGTCGCTCGCTATAATCCCTGCATCCATATAGATCGACCGGCAAAAATTCTTTTCCAGATTGATGATGGCTGGGGAAAACTACTCACTAAATACGGTGACGCCATCCCTGAATGGACTCAACTGGTCGTCGAGCGCATGCTAGTCTGCGGTACCCCTGCCATGAGATTACGCCGATACTCCTGCGCTTCACCCCAGCGCCCACACCAAATACATTTGCTACAGTTGTAAAGGTAGGGCGCTAAATGGTCATTATGTTAAAAAGTGCTTAAATCGACCAAATCAGGCTATGTATATTGAAATTATAGCCAATAGGCTATATTATTCATAGCTTATAAGCTATATGGATATGTGGGAAGTATTAACAACAGATTGTTTTGATGAGTGATTTCTCAAACAAAGCGATGAACTAAGAACAGCAATATATGCTGCGATGGGCATTCTTGAAGAAATTGGGCCGCAGTTGGGACGCCCGCACGTTGACACCCTGAACGGATCTGATTTTCCGAACATGAAAGAATTGCGTATCCAGTATGCGGGAAATCCAATAAGAGCCTTTTTCGCTTTCGATCCAGCTCGTCACGCCATTGTTTTGTGTGCCGGTGATAAAACAGGACTGAAAGAAAAGCGGTTCTACAGAGACATGATCCAACTTGCTGATACTGAATACAGAAAACACCTAGCTAAACAGGAGAGCGGAAAATGAGTAGCTATAGAGAATTACTCGCGAAAGAAACCCCAGCAGTACAAGCTCAGGTAGCTGAGCGCGTTGAAGAACTGCGCCGCGAGGTTGGTTTGTCTCAACTACGTGCAGAACTCAATGTGTCACAGACGGAGCTAGCAATGGCGATGGGCATCAAACAGCCGTCTTTAGCTAAGATGGAACAGCCAGACAATGATCCGCGCCTTTCGACGCTAAAACGCTATGTAGCCGCGCTGGGCGGAGAACTCAGTCTCGATGTGACATTACCAAGCGGTAAACGTGTGGCGTTCCACATCTAATTTGGATTAGCATCCCAAATAATGCTCTAACCGAGCAATAATTTCCGTTCTCTAAACTCCCCCCGATATACGAATGAATAGACCCTAGTTTCCTAGACTGTTCCGTGCCTCATGAACCAGGCACTTTCATAAACTGCAGGGGGTTGATCCTCACAGGCACTGTGGCGGCGTTTAGCATTATAAAACATCTCGACATAATCGAAGATATCCGCCTTCGCTTCTTCCCTATTTTTATAGATCCGTTTCTTTATGCGTTCCCGTTTTAGCAACTGGAAAAAGCTTTCTGCCACTGCGTTGTCATGGCAATTACCCCGACGACTCATGCTGCTTTTTAAATTGTGAGCTGTCATAAAATGCTGACATCTTTCGCTCGTATATTGAGAGCCCTGATCTGAATGGATTAATACTTCTGCCATTGGTTTACGTCGCCATACCGCCATCAATAATGCATCCATTACTAACTCAGCGGTCATTCGTCCGCCCATGCTCCAGCCGATAACCCTGCGTGAGAAGAGATCAAGAACAACAGCCAGATACAGCCAACCCTCATGCGTCCTTATATAAGTCATGTCACTCACCCAATGCGTATTTGGGGTTGGGACAACGAACTGGCGTTCAAGGTAATTTGGACTGGCAAAAGAAGGCTTTCCGCCACCGTAATAGCGTCGTTTTCGGTATCCAGTCTGAGATGCTAGTTCAGCGAGCCTCATCAGGCGCGCGATCCTGTTACGTCCGACGCATTCACCCAGATCTTTCATATCGAGCCAGATTTTTCGATAGCCGTAAACCGTACCGCTTTCAAGCCACAGTTGTTTAATCAAGCCTGTTTGCCGTTCATCTTGCCGGGTACGCAAAGATTTAGGCCGCTTTAGCCACTGGTAATAACCGCTGTGATGGAGGCCAAGAACCAGGCATAACCGGCGTACAGCATAAAAGGACGACATTTTTTTAATGAAGGCGTACTTCAGCCTGACGTTCTTGCAAAGTACGCGGCGGCCTTTTTTAAGATATCCCGCTCTTCAGTTACTCGCTTAAGTTCTTGCCTGAGGCGCTTTACTTCATGCTGAAGTGCATCGTCCTGCTTACGCTGCGGCTCGGGCTTCTGGTAGCGCTTAACCCAGGCGTAAAGACTATTAGTGGATACACCAAGTCGAGAGGAGACCTCAGATACAGGGTACCCCTGCTCAGTGATCTGTTTTACAGCTTCAATTTTGAATTCTTCAGTGAACGTTTTGACTGACATAAACACTACTTCATTAGGCCTCCATTATGAGGCAAAAAAGTGTCTACGAAACCCGGGTCTATTCAGAACTGATGAAGAAGAAAAACAGTACACCCACGCCCCATGATGCCACATTTAGGCAGTTTCTCACCCAGCCAGAAATTGCACGTGACTTCATGGAATTACACCTTCCTGCAGAGCTTCGGGCAATCTGCGATCTCAGCACGTTAAAGCTGGAGTCAGGCTCCTTTGTTGAAGATGATTTGCGTCAGTACTTTAGTGATGTGCTTTATAGCCTCGATACCGTGGAGGGCGAGGGTTATGTTCATGTGTTGATCGAACATCAAAGCTCACCCGATAAGCATATGGCTTTTCGCTTAATTCGTTATGCGGTCGCCGCTATGCAGCGCCATCTCGAAGCGGGTCATACGAAGCTGCCGCTGGTAATACCGGTGCTCTTTTACGTGGGTAAACGCAGTCCTTATCCGTACTCCACGCGGTGGTTAGATGAGTTTGACGACCCTGAGTTGGCACATAAACTCTATAGCGGTGCGTTTCCACTGGTTGATGTGACGGTTATTCCCGACGATGATATTATGGAGCACCGCAGCATGGCGGCACTGACGCTGCTGCAAAAGCACATTCATCAACGTGATATCGCCACCTTGACGGACAGACTGGCCACATTGCTGATGGCAGACTATCTCTCTTCACCGCAGGTGATGGCGCTGATACACTATTTATTACAGGCTGGTGAGTCTGCTGACTCCGAAGCCTTTGTTCGCGAACTGGCACAGCGTGTGCCGCAGCATGGAGACGCACTCATGACCATCGCACAACAGCTTGAACAGAAAGGCATCGAGAAGGGCATCGAAAAAGGTCGTATGGAAGGCCGTACGGAAGGAATTCAACTCGGTGAACAGAAAGGCAAACTCGAAGTGGCACGTAGCCTTTTAAAAATGGGCATGCCAATTGAGTCTGTCCAAGAAGCCACCGGCCTTTCTGAAGACGATTTGGCGCAAATCCGCCACTAAGCTTTTAAACGACTAGCGCTCGCTAGTCGTTCTCTTTCTCCAGTGGTGGTACTACCACAAACGGCTGGCCTTTTGCTTGGCGTATCGCTTCTTTCATCACCCGCAATAGTAGCGCATCATTCCAGTTTGCATCAATGTGGATAACCGGCTTGCCCACGGCAAAACGGGCAGCGATTAACTCACGCAGCGTATCTTCCGCCATGAGCTGCGCGGATGTTTTGGCCGGCTTTGGCTTTACCGAACGTACCGGCGGCAGCTGCGATAAACGTAAACCACGACGCGACATTGATACGTCCTCCACGTTGATACCATTTTCTATGGGTGATAATGCTTACTTCACGCCATTATAGCCGTCCATGTAGGCACCTGCGGCCTCCTGAGACATCAACATACGCCATTTCTGCGTTTGTAATTGACTATAAGATTTGCCGGCAAAGTCTTCCTTCCGTTGAATACCATCCAAAAAATCATCCCCATAGAAATACTCAGCCCGCTTCTTCGCTTGGTCGTGATTGATGCCCGCCGCGTTGTCTTTCTGTCCTAGCTGGTAAATCTGCTCAAAGAAGGGAACAGACGTCCTGACACTCTCCTGCATCCGAGTACGAAAGTTAGGGTCAGAGTCACTATTTGACGCATAAACAAAATGTTTAGCATGTCGTTCCGGGCTCGAAAGCGTAGAGGTACAGCCACCAAGCACTAACATGAGAGTTAGGAAGCCACCTGCGAGAATAAAAAAGCTACGTTTCAAGTTAAATCCTTGATATTAAATCATTTTATTACTCTTTTGCACTGTATATAAAATTACCACACAAATTGTATTGACGATACCACCTGCTTACAATATGCTCGATAACTGTATATATACCAATGTGTTTATATACAGTTATTTAATTAAGTTCAGTCAAAGAGGAAAAGACTATGAGCGGTGGAGACGGTAAAGACCACAACAGTGGGGCACATGATTCCGGCGGCAGCATTAATGGAACGTCAGGAAAAGGTGGACCTGATTCTGGTGGTGGATATTGGGACAACCATCCACATATTACAATCACCGGTGGACAGGAAGTAGGTCAAGGGGGAGCTGGTATCAACTGGGGTGGTGGTTCTGGTCATGGTAACGGCGGGGGCTCAGTTGCCATCCCAGAATATAACACGGGTAAATATCCTAACACGGGAGGATTCCCACCTATTGGAGATGCTAGCTGGCAGTTAAACCCTCCAAAATGGACCGTTATTGAGGTTAAATCAGAAAACTCAGCATGGCACTCTTATATTACTCATGTTCAAGGTCATGTTTACAAATTGACTTTTGATGGTACGGGTAAGCTCATTGATACCGCGTATGTTAATTATGAACCTAGTGATGATACTCGTTGGAGCCCGCTTAAAAGTTTTAAATATAATAAAGGAACCGCGGAAAAACAGGTTAGGGATGCCATTAACAATGAAAAAGAAGCAGTTAAGGACGCTGTTAAATTTACTGCAGATTTCTATAAAGAGGTTTTTAAGGTTTACGGAGAAAAAGCCGAGAAGCTCGCTAAGTTATTAGCTGATCAAGCTAAAGGTAAAAAGATCCGCAATGTAGAAGATGCATTGAAATCTTATGAAAAACACAAGGCTAACATTAACAAAAAAATCAATGCGAAAGATCGCGAAGCTATCGCCAAGGCTTTGGAGTCTATGGATGTAGGAAAAGCCGCAAAAAATATAGCCAAGTTCAGCAAAGGACTAGGTTGGGTTGGCCCAGCTATCGATATAACTGATTGGTTTACGGAATTATACAAAGCAGTGAAAACTGATAATTGGAGATCTCTTTATGTTAAAACTGAAGCTATTGCAGTAGGGCTAGCTGCAACCCATGTTACCGCCTTAGCATTCAGTGCTGTATTGGGTGGGCCTATAGGTATTTTAGGTTATGGTTTGATTATGGCTGGGGTTGGGGCGTTAGTTAACGAGACAATAGTTGACGAGGCAAATAAGTTCATTGGGCTTTAATTTGATTGTATGACCGCTATATTTTAGCGGTCAATTTTTTTATTTCAAAAAAAACAGAAAGAACACAAATAGGAATTGATGTCATAAAAATAAAAATAAAATACAAAGTCATTAAATATGTTTTTGGCACACCATCCTTAAAAAAACCTGTTTCCCAAAATTCTTTTTTCGTATATCTAAGCGCTGCTTTCTCTATTAGAAACCGAGAGACAGGAAATAGAATAGCACTAGCCAAACCAAAGATTCTTAGTGCAATCATTTTAGGCTCATCATCTCCATAACTGGCGTAAAGAATACAAGCAGCCATAAAGTATCCCCAAAACATATTATTTATATAATATTTTTTTGTCACAAAATCCCCCGCGAAATTTTCGTAATTGGCTTAATAACGGTATCAACATCAGAGAAACGTCCAACTTTCAAGTTGTCTATCACCACTAACGACGACGAACCGCTGAAGGTTTCCATGTAATGACATTATTTTGACTATTAATTATTCAATTTACCACTCTTTTCTCCCCGCCTGACCATCAACACATACTGATGAGGCAGGGAAATATCACACACTGTTTCCGCCTGCCAACCACAAAGATTTAGCAGTCCTTCAAGGTCAGCCACACGACCACTTAGACGTGCCATCAGTGGATTAACCTGCCAACCATCATCATCAAATGCTAAAGAACAATAGCCGCCTGCGGCGGAGCTAAGACTCTGTAAGTCAATGGCTGTTTTCAGTAACCATCTCCCGTTATAATCCGGTGCATGTATATTCCTCGCCCCGCAAAACTCCTCTTTCAGATTGATGACGGCTGGGATCGTCTTCTCATCAATCGCGGTCATACTATCCCCGAATGGACCAAACTGGTCATTGAGCGCATGCTTGCCTGCGGCACCGGTGCCATGGGGATACGCCGTTATTGCTGTGAGTCTGCTCACTGCACCCACACCAAATATTTCTGTCAGAGCTGCAAAAGTAAAGGCTGCAGCGCCTGCGGCATGAAAGCCACCGAGCAATGGATAGCAGAGCAGCAACACATCCTCCCCGACTGCGAATGGCAGCACATCACCTTTACCTTGCCCGATAAACTCTGGCCGGCGTTTAATCTTAACTGGCCGTTACTCAATCAGTTGTTTGCTTGTGCTGCCTATACCCTCCTGAAATGGGCGGAAAAAATGGGCATTGAAATCGGGCTATTTGCCGCCCTGCACACTTACGGACGCCAGCTTAACCAGCATCCGCATATCCATTTATCCGTCACCCGTGGCGGGTTATGCCGCAAACACGGCGTCTGGCGCTCAGTTTTCTTTAAAAAAAAGGTGGCTGAGCGTTACTGGCGTCAGGCTGTCATTGCCCTGCTTCGTCAGCACTATGCTTCGCTGGATTTAGCCGCCGCAGGCTACAGGCATATCCGCGACTACAGGGAATGGTGCCTGTTTTTAGAATCACAATATCAGCGGCGATGGAAAATTCACTTTGCCAAGAAGACAAAGCACGCACGGCAAAACGTCAATTATCTCGGCCGTTACCTGAAACGGCCACCTGTTGCAGCCTCCAAATTACGCCACTACAGTGGCGGGACAGTGGTTCATCATTACTATGACCACCGGACAGGTCAGCATAAAATCCAATATCTGAGCCAGGAGGAGATGCTGATGCGCTATATCAGCCATATCCCCTCACGACATTTTAAAATGGTGCGGTATTACGGCTTTCTGGCCAACCGGAAACGGGGGACTTTACTGTCGGAGGTGTATGCGGCACTGGACATAAAGGAGAAGGAGAAACCGCCAAAACCAGGCTTTGCGTCTTTGATGAAGCAGTTTACCCGGATAGATCCGTACCAGTGTGTGCTGTGTGGCAGCAGAATGGTCTTCAACTGTGCGGAAGCGGGTATCAGGGCAGACAAATTACTGGAGATGCGGCGTCAGGAATTTAAGAAACGACGATGGTTACAACAGGCGGCATAGGGAAGATCTGCTTAAAATTCATAAAATTGAATAATAAACCACCGAAGCACTGTGAATTTATACAACCGCAGCCGGATAAAACAGAGGATCGCTCATCAGCATAAGAAGCTAACGCCCGGAAAACAGGGTAAAAACAACTTTCAGTTTCCTAACCATCGAGGTGTGGGGGAGCGGCCGCAAGCTGTCAGCAAAACTTCGCATGATGGGCATTGAAATAGTCCTGCAGCTGGCTGACGCTAACTTGCAGTTGATGAAAAAAACCTTTGGCGTCGTTGTTGAGAGAACCATTCGAGAGTTAAACGGTATACCGTGTATATCGATTGAGGCGCTGCCGGCAAAACAGCAAATCATCTGCAGCCGTAGTTTTGGAGATCGCATCACGCAGCTGCAGGACATGAAACAAGCGGTATGTCAGTACGCCGAACGTGCTGCTGAGAAGCTGCGTGAGGAAAAGCAGTATTGCCGCCACGTTAGCATGTTTCTGCGTACCAGCCCGTATGCCAACGAGCCGCAGTACGGCAACAGTGCCAATCAGGTCATGATGTTGGCAACACAGGATACGCGCGATATTGTCGCTGCAGCGATGAAAGCGCTGTCTCAAATCTGGCGGGATGGATATCGCTATCAAAAGGCGGGCATCATGCTCAATGATTTCTGCAGTCGTCCAGGCCAGATAGACATGTTTGATGAGACGCTGCCGCGCGCGAACGGTGGACAACTGATGAAAGTTGTCGATCGCATTAATAGCACAGGTGTCGGAAAAATATGGTTTGGCGGACAGGGTATTGAGAAAGGCTGGAGGATGAAGCGGGAATTACTTTCACCCTCATATACAACAAAGTGGTCCGAGCTACCGTTAGCTTTAATTCGATAAGAACTCATCAACCTTTGTTGCCTTTCAGTATAGCTACCACATCATTGTTTAGGTCCGAAATCATCTTTGACATACTTTTATGTGCCCTCCTTACCTCAAACAAAGCGGTTTCAGTTTCAATATTAACTTGCAGGTTAAGTTGGTATCTCGGTGATTGGGACCACGGTCCCACTTAAATATTCAACGCCGATGTCGGTGATTGGGACCACGGTCCCACTTAAATATTCAACGCCGATGTCGGTGATTGGGACCACGGTCCCACTTAAATATTCAACGCCGATGTCGGTGATTGGGACCACGGTCCCACTTAAATATTCAACGCCGATGTCGGTGATTGGGACCACGGTCCCACTTGAATATCCAATGCCAACATGAGAGGTTTGGACCATAGCCCAGATTTGGAAAGGGGAGGGGATATATGAAGGATGGGCTAGAAACAATAGACATGTACTGAGCAAAGGCGGACGCATATCCCGCCTTATTTTGATCTCATTCAGGCACTACAAAGAATCTTCTTTCGCATAGGTATACAAGAGCGCTTCAATTTGTTTAACCAAAGGCTCTGGTGCAGATTTGAGATGGAAAGATACACTGTCTTTTGAATATTTCGCTTCTATATTTTTGCCAAAGTTCTTTTTGTGAATTTTCTCTGACTGTTTTCTCTCAGGCATCAACGCGGCGATCAATTCTTCCGTAGTAAACTGACGACCTTCCTGTTTTTGCTTCATAAGCTTATGAGTAACCAACTTCAGCGCATCAATGTTCTTCTCATAAGCTCTATTTAATGCTTCGCCACTGCGTGCACTCAACTCATTCGGATTCGCAAACAGCTGAATAGTTTTAAGTGGCAGATCAGCTGTTTTAATACAACGCTGAATAATTTTGCGTGAGATATGCTCAGCCTCAGCCAACTTACTAATATTACCTTCATATTCAGATGTTAGCCGTTGAGCGTAACGCAGACCGCGTTCATAAGCACTCGTTGGGCGATAATCATTAGCAATTTGAGATAACCATAACATTTGTTCATCTGTAAGGTTACCGACTAAAACTTTATAGTCGCTTCCTGTAAGTATTGCAGCCTTACGACGACGACTTCCATCAGCCACCTCAATATTGCCGTTATGCTCGCGGGCAAACGCGGGGATCTGCTGACCGGCTGTTAAAAATGAAGGGATCAGGTCGTCTAATGATGATTCACATAACAATGCTTGATTACGTTCATTCCCACCAAAAACGGTAGTCTTGTCTTCAACATCAGAAGCAGAAACAATTTTCAGCGCGAACGTGACATCCTTACCCGCTACCGGCAATACTATCGTATTGCCTTTCATGCCACTCACTCGAGAAGCAAGCTGACTAACGGCTGGGGCAGATACCGGAGATTCTACATTGCCGATCGCCGGTTTAGCATCATCAAAATTTATAGAAGGTGCGTTGCGTAATACGGGCTGCCTTTTCATTATGCATTCTCCCAACGAGGTTTAACTAACCGGTTGAAAATTTCTGCGCAAACAGGCTCCCAAATAGAAACCGCATTACGCCACGCCGCGGGTGTTGATCGCTGGTTAGCGGCCTGTTCAAATACAGTACGCATTCGTACTTGGCCTTTCCCGACTTCGTCCGTCACGCGTACAACTTCTTTCAGCACCATTCCTCCCCATGCATTCCTTATCTGATCGTCCATCCATTGGGACTGACTACCGATCGCATTACTAAATTTAGTAATTAAAACGCGTACATCAGGCTCAAAACCATTGAGATCAATATTCGACATTAAATCTCTAAGCATGGTGAAAAATTGTAACGTGGAAACATAGTCATAAAGTTCCGCCGGAGTAGGCACTACGATAACGTCAGCAGCGCACACAACATTGATAGTTCCGATTCCTAAATTTGGTGCACTGTCTAACACCACAACATCATAGCTATCCCAGACTGACTCAATGGCCGCTCGTAATAAAAGATGAGGAGCGACAGGTAATTTCCCCTGGTCGTGCAAGCTATAAATTTCCGATTCAATACGATGCACAGCAAGACAAGACGGTATGATTTCAAGATTTGGCCAACAAGTTGGCTTTATCGCATAGGCAGCATCATCTCGTTGTCCAAGGTAATAAGGCAATAAAGTGTCTTCTTCATGTATATGCAAGTCTGGAACATAGCCATGATATAAGGAGGCCGTCGCTTGGGGATCGGTCGCATCAATCAATAAAACTCGCAGCCCTTGCAACGCCATCCATTGAGCAATGTGAACAGACGTTGATGTCTTGTATGCACCACCTTTATGAGCTGCAATCGCAAGAACAACAGGGTTTTCGCCTTCTGGTTTGGATAATCTTGTTTTAAACACATCCCGCATATCATTAATTTGCTGAATGGAATACCCAGTTCGTTGCTCAACACGGCCAATCATAGCTGTCTCAGGAGGCGGCAGTTTGCCTGAGTCTTCATAGTTACGGATCGTTTGAGGTGTCACTCCGACAAGTTCAGCAGCTTCAGTAATACGCCAGCGCCGAGTAATTGTTCGAGCGGCAGGGCTGTCATTACCAAACTGCGATTTAGCAATTTCTTGAGTCATGAACTGCCCACGCTCAATACAGCGGTCAAGAGTTGACTTTAGATCCATAAGTATTATCTCTATGTTATTTGCGTTTTTATAGTAAAACACCAAAAAACACGCAAAACAACTTAAATAACGCAAATATATTGAAATTGAATATCAACGCTCGCCGCAGCCAGTGACCGAGCGTTGCGAGCGAGCCGGCGAGGAAGCGTAAAAGTCTCGATGCTCAACTGGGCACGTTCACATTTTTGCCGATATGGCCACTATGGGAAATACCCCAAGTTTATTTGCCTAAGGTTATCCACTTATCCACAATCTTGTTTTTATAACATTTTTAATCTTTTTCTCTTTTTAAAGCTTTTTAGGAAGCCTGCGAGGCGCGTCCCTACTGGGCTTACAGGCTTTATCTATGGGAAACACACCTAGTACATATGGGAGATAGCACAAGTTTATGTGGGTAATACACAAAGTAATTATGGGTAATGCCCCAAGTTACTATGGGAAATACCCCAAGTTTGATTTTTCTGAATCTGCAGTGGATAACCTTTCATTTTGCTTGTCGCTAGCGACAAGGCATGCCAGTATATGGGTACTACAAATTCACCCCATACGCCGATGACTGAAAACACTCGTCTTGCTAAAAAACCGATAAATATCAGTCAGTCAAATGAATTGACTGAAGCTGCGTATTACCTGCCTCTGCAAGCTAAGCGCGTCCTTTGGCTTTGCTTGATGCAGTGCTACCACTTAAAAGATGAGCCGGAATCTGTTTCACCGTTATTCACAATCACGGTGGCTGATTACCAAAAATTTTTTAAGGTTGGCGTTGATACCGCCTCCACTGACGTTAAAAAAGGTGTAAGTGCTCTAGCAGACAGCAATGTGACTTTCTATCCTCGCGAAGGTGAATTCGAAGAGGTTAAACGACCATGGTTGGCTGAAGCTGGGTTGAAGCGGGGAAGGGGAAAATGGCAAATTGAATTTAACTATAAAGTCATGCCTTATTTGATGGGGTTAACGAGCCAGTTCACGACTTATTCGCTTTATGACTGCGGAAAAATCAATAGTGTAAGGGTTATTCGTTTATATGAAAGTCTATGCCAATTCCGCTCATCTGGTATTTGGATCACAACACCAGATTGGTTGTCCGATAGATTCCTTCTCCCAGAATCTCAGCGCAACAATTTTGCAGAAATGAAGCGAACATTCCTCAACCCTGCGCTGAAGAAAATCAACGAAAACACACCGTTAAAAGCAGCTATGACACAAAATGAAGATGGAAAACTGATTTTCACTATTGTTGACAGGAACGGCTAAAGTTGGCCTGTTTCCCACACTCTTTCTTTATGTCCTCTTCGGCTCAGCAGTCTGCTTACAAAAAATGGCATCTAGAGATTCCCCGTTTTTAATTTAGTCATAGCTTCTGATGTTACTAGCTGAAAAGTTGCTCGATCGTTCCATATCCTATTCTCGCAAACTTACCCCAAAATCCCTGATTATTGTTCTTGATAAGAATAGGCAAAGTTGGGCTATTTCCCATACCTTCTCCCTTTAAACTTGAGAGAAGAGAAAGCAAAACGCATAGGTTAACTCATCATGCTTGTATGAGGGATAAAGGACATCATCTGCCTTTATGGTAAAATACAGGCGTCATTCTCAGAGTCAGAAACGATGAAAAAGAAAAGCACGACCCCAACGCCTCATGATGCGACATTCAGGCAATTTCTCGCACAACCTGATATTGCCCGTGATTTTATGGAGTTGCACCTTCCCACTGAGCTACGGGCCATCTGTGACCTCAGTACGCTGAAGTTGGAATCTGGTTCTTTTGTCGAGGATGATCTTCGTCAGTATTTCAGCGACGTGCTCTATAGTGTGAAAACGATGGAAGGGGATGGCTATGTGCATGTGTTGATTGAGCATCAGTCATCACCAGATAAACATATGGCGTTCAGGTTATTGCGTTACTCTGTCGCGGCTATGCAACGCCACCTTGAAGCAGGCCATAAAAAGTTGCCGCTGGTGATACCCGTGCTGTTTTATGTCGGTAAGCGTAGCCCTTACCCGTACTCCACTCGTTGGCTGGATGAATTTGATAACCCTGAGCTTGCAACAAAACTTTATAGCACCGCTTTCCCACTGGTTGATGTCACTGTTATTCCTGATGATGAGATTATTGACCATCGTCGTATGGCCGCACTGACATTACTGCAAAAACATATCCATCAGCGGGATCTTGCGGAGTTAATCGACAAACTGGCTACAACTCTGTTAGCAGGATATCTCTCTTCAACACAGGTGGTATCGCTGGTACACTATATATTACAGGCAGGCAATGCTTCAGACGCCGAAGCCTTTGTTCGCGAACTGGCACAGCGTGTGCCGCAACACGGAGACGCACTCATGACCATCGCACAACAGCTTGAACAAAAAGGTATCGAAAAAGGTATCGAAAAAGGTATCGAGCAAGGTATTGAGCAGGGTATAGAGAAAGGTATCCAACTCGGTGAACAACGCGGTATTGAAAAAGGTGAGCGTGAAGCCACCCTAAAAATAGCCCGTACCATGCTGCAAAACGGTCTTGACCTTAATACGGTTATGAAAATGACCGGCCTTTCCGAGGATGATCTGTCTCAGATCCGTCACTAAATATTTTAACGACTAGCGTTCGCTAGTCGTTCTCTTTTCTTGGCGTTATCACCATTCATACCTCCGTCGATTCACACAGGTTGTATCGCTTGTATATAGAGACACCGAAGCCTTTTTTCGCGACAGGCACAGCGTGTACCACAACATGGAGACGCACTCATGACCATCGCACAACAGCTTGAACAAAAAGGTATCGAAAAAGGTATCGAAAAAGGTATTGAGCAGGGTATAGAGAAAGGTATCCAACTCGGTGAACAACGCGGTATTGAAAAAGGTGAGCGTGAAGCCACCCTAAAATAGCTCGTACTATGCTGCAAAACGGTCTCGATCGTAATACCGTTATGAAAATGACCGGCCTTTCCGAAGACCAGCTGGCACAAATTCCCCACTAAGCACTTCGACGTCAAATAAGCCACTACTCTGTTTCCCCATACTGACTCTCCAATAGATGGATGAATGCTCAATAGGCTGATTTATATAAATAAACCCTTATATTTACACGACGTTTATATCCTTATGCTAATATTCTCCACATCATTACATTCAACACAAAGCACTGATATGACGGTTCCTTACCACACGCGTCCCACATCAGAATTAGCACATCTGGCTTGGTGTCTTCTAACATCAGTACGCCTAGCCCAAAAAGAAGGAAAAGCGCATTCATCGCTGGAGCAGCATGTGTTTGTCATGCAATGGCTGCTAACAGCCCAAAAGCGCAAGCTGTTTCCAAAAAGCGTTGCGCCAGACATTATATGGCTGCTCGCTCAGGGTAAAAAATATGGGTTCGGGGCCAACTTACTCAAAAAAGTAGAGTATATATACCGTTCAAGTGCTGAAGAATTAGCTGCCCAAAGTGATTTATTTCGATTTACGTACTTCGTTGAGACATTAAAAACAATGGGTTGGCTAGATTTTATGGTCTCACGTAAAGAGTGGGATCAGCATTGGAAGGGCTCTAATACTGCCAGCGCAATCTATACACCCAAAGAGGATCTACAGCCCTCTTTTGATGAGAATGGAAAACTTATCAAAACACTCGCGGTACGATTCACTGGGGATATCTCCGGTATTTTCCCCCTATTAGAACAGAGCCACCTCCGCGCCCAACAGCAACCTGAGCATGAAGGCTTTTCCGTTTTTCATCTTCGTATGACGGACTAGCGCAACATTAATTTGGCCTGTGCCGGCGACATCGAAAAACTCAAATCAGGCGTCACATCGAGCGCAAAAATCTTCGTATACACTTCCGTGTTCTCCATTCTCTTATGCCCCATTAATGCCTGTACCTGTTTGATATGTATGCCATTCATCAGCAGATGCACGGCATAGCTGTGCCTAAATGTGTGTGGCGTAATAGGCCGCACTGAGAATGTAACGCCGTCACGTTCTGCTCTTTCCACCGCCGCTTTTAGCCAGTTACGGGGGGTCTCTTGGCTGGCCACATCCCACATCGGTGTCGCTCGGCGCGTCAGCAGTCTAAAGGTCGCAAAATATTCCTGCAGTCGGCGAACGTAATCTTCATCGGGCAAAGGCACCGCCCGAAACGGTACTTCTTGCTGTTCTTCTTTCGTCGGACGTCCTCGAGTTCGCGGAGCCCGTTGTTTCAAGGTCCGCAGTCTGACGAAGGGCATATCCGCGTTGAAAAAAAAGTCACTCGGCGTGAGCGCCAATGCTTCGTTGATCCGAGCACCAGTGTTCCATAATGTTTCAATCAATACCCGCTGACGCAAATCAGGAAGATAGCTAAGGAGCACTGAAATTTCCGGCGCCAATAAATAGCGGGGCACATCCAGATCGGCGGCGATGGCCATTTCACGTAAGCGAACAGCGCGCGCATAGTCACCCGGCAAACCGATCGCGCTACGTGAAATCTGTTCTAGATTGTGGGGTATCAGGCTCAATTTTTTAATCTCCGCAATCTCGTGTATTTTGGTACAAAAAACACACAATACTTGCCATGGTGTCGCGTTGGCAGGTGGCCAAAATTCAAAAGACAGTTTCTTAGTGACTATTTTGCCGAGCTTGATGATAACAGGGAAGGGGAATAAATCGGTGATCGGTCAGTGCTAGGATTGGGGAAAAAACGAAATAAGCGTAAAAAACAAAACAGCAGCGATATCCGTAGCACGCCCAGAACAGCGCTAACGCAGTCTATGAGGTTTGCGAACCCACAGCCAGCAAGGCCTGCAGCCAAATTGCAAGGCTACGTATGGCCTTTGGGGATTCTGGCGGAAATACCCAACAGTGAGATAAAAGCAAGGTAGTGCAAAGAGCAAGCATGTGAATAACCCGATAATGAGATACCTAGGTGAGTAGTCAGTAAGAGATGATGGAGAAAAAGTTAAGTTAAGATACATTACGACGTAAGTGGCCAATCAACAGCAAACAGTGTGCTTAAGCGAATATATCTAGGCATCAAATATAATTTGACACTTTGAAATTAAATGTAAGCCCTGGATTTAAAATTTTTGGTATTAAATAATAAAATTGGATTATTTTATTATTTTGTTGATGATATTCTCTTTATTTTGTTTTATGCTCACTAAAACATTAAATGAAATTGAACTGAAATATTTTGAAAAAAAGCCTTTCGCTATATTAGTTGACTAAGCTATATATAATGATAAATTCAAATAAGTATAATCCCATGACTTCGAGAAAATAATGAATAAGATTAGCATATATAAAACAGTTAATCATGAAATCCATTACGCGATGAGTTTCATTGGTGGCAGCATTGAAATCATTAGTTTTAAATTCCTTTATAAAGCACTTATTGGATACATGACATCAAATATGGTTTTTGGTATTAATTCCTTAGCTGAGAATTCATTTGATTTTTCATCTATATATCATATTCTCATCGTTGTTATATGGATGATAATAGGTGCTGGTCATCAATTTGTTGCGGACCGTTATACCTTTAAAAAAAGTAGCCCTCTATATGGGTATGCCATAGGCCTCAGTACTGCGTGCTTTTTCCTTATATTATTCATGCAGCTAGGTCATTACATGTATACTAATAACTTACTACACTTAACACCAAATGCATCCGTAATGCCACTAGTGACTATTGGATTAGTATTTATGTACATACAAAACTATATAATAAAAAGTGGAGGGACGAGTTATCCAACTACTACATCTGTAGTCACGACTGTTTATATTTTGATGATCACTCATATAATTAAGGCATGCAACAAAAAGAATGACATATCCCAACGGAAACAAGATCTTGATGAAGGAAGACATTACATTATGGTCATTATCCATTTCTTTTTAGGAGCATTTATCACCGTCAAATTGAGTCAAGAATTTGATTTCCTTGGATTATATCTGGCATTTTTCATTCTATTGTTAATAACATTTAGGGTTTGGGTAAAGCACAGTAATTTAAAGAAAACATAAAAGTTATTCGGCATAAATATCCACTAATAGTGATAAATAAAATATTCCATACAATAAGATGATATTATATGTCTTGTTGTGTGAAATAGATGAAACTTTAAATCAAATGACTCAATTTACTTAAACCATAATATTTACCATCAGGCCAAAATTTACCTTGAAAGGTTTTATTGATTCTTTGAATAGGTTAAGTCACATCTATTCATATCTAGTAGATGTGTAGTGGTCAAGCAAAACTGGCCACGTCTTTAGAGTTTTTCCAGAACAATCGTTCTGATTCATTCGGCGTCAAACCACCATTATATTGATGAGGCCTGAGCTGGCTGTAATATCCCGTGATGTAATTTGTTATCGCTGTGCTGGCTTCGCTGAAGTTTACGTATCCATATTCCGGCACCCATTCTGTTTTCAGGCTTCTGAAGAACCGTTCCATTGGACTATTATCCCAACAATTCCCCCTGCGACTCAGGCTTTGTTTTATCTGATATCGCCACAGTAACAGTCTGAAATTCCTGCTGGTATAGTGGCTACCTTGATCCGAGTGATACAGCAAATTAGCGGGTTTTCCTTGTGCTTCCCAGGCCATGGACAGCGCTTTACCTGTCAATGCAGAGTCCGGGAAAAATGACATCGCCCAGCCAACCGGTTTACGGGAAAACAGATCAAGCACAACGGCTAAATAAGCCCAGCGTTTACCCGTCCAGATATAAGTCACATCACCGCACCAAACCTGATTAGGCTCTGTTACTGCAAACTGGCGTTCCAAATAATTGGGGATCTCAACGTGTTCCTTAGACGCCTTCTTATATCGATGGCCAGGCTGCTGACAGCTGATGAGATTAAGTTCTTTCATTAGCTTTGTTGCCCGCCAGCGGCTCAGTTTTACGCCCTTAGTGGTGACCATTGCGGCAATATTACGTGCACCTGCGGAGCCTTTACTTTCGCGATAACTTTCACGAATAAGACTGAGTAATGTCACACGTGTGGCATCAGGCTTCTTTGGCTGCCGCCAGTATTTATAGCTGCTGCGATGAACCCCAAACACATTGCACACAACGGCAACGGGAAACCGCGCTCTGAGTTTCTCAACTAATGAGAACTGTTCAGGGAGTCTGACATCAAGAGCGCGGTAGCCTTTTTTAATATATCTCTTTCCATTTCAACGCGTTGAATTCTTTTCTTCAGCTCACGTATTTCAATCTGCTCGGGTGTCATTGGTGAAGCTATGGGTGATTTTCCCGCTCTTTCTTCTTTCAACTGGCGGACCCACTTATCCATCGTGGATTTGCCGATATTCATTGTCGTGGCAGCGGCGGCAACGGTGTAATGCTGATCGAGTACAAGCTGGGCAGCTTCGAGGCGAAACTCGGGGCTAAAATTACGTCTGTTACGTCCGGTCATAATGTCACCTGTGTTGACTATGAGGTGATGATATCACCTCTATTCAGGTGGCCAGATTTAGTATTCCACTTCAATGGTTAGGTATATTACGGCATTGGCGAATAGCACCTCCACTGGAGGTGCTATTTTACTTATTAAACAGAATTAGCTAATTGCACAATATTTATCATAATATTCTTTAGCCATCTCGCGTAACATCTTACCAATCTGAGCATATTGATATTCGTTCAGATTTGCCAGAGAGGCTCGAGCAGATGGGTGTTGACTGCCGAATCCTTTACCTGGCAGCAGAATAACGCCCGTTTCAGTTGCGATGCGGAAAAGAAGCTCATTATGAGAGAAGTTTTTGCGAAGCCACAGGGCAAAATCAGCGTTATAAAGCTGAGTGGCAATCGACTCTAAATCCAGCAGCGTATAATAATCAACAGACTGACCATCCTGTGGAACTTCAACGCCTAGCTCGCGATAAAGTGCACATTGACGCTGGCGGATAACTTTCTTGAGAATTTTTTTGTATTCATCGTGTTCATCCATTAAAGCAAACAGACTAAACATAACCATCTGAATCTGTTGTGGCAACGACAAGCCGGCAGTATGATTTAACGCTACAGCACGACTATCAGCAACAAGACGATCAATGAAATGCAGATCTTCTACATTGGTAATAATGGATGAGTAACGTTTATGTAGCTCCTCTTTGATATCTTTAGGCATCGCGGAGAGCTTATCATCAAGGACATTATTTTTATGTGTCGCGATAGCTCCTAAGCGCCATCCTGTTGCACCAAAGTATTTCGAGAATGAGTAAACCAGAATGGTGTTATAAGGGCATACAGCAAATAAGGACTTGAAATCATCTGCAAATGTACCGTAAACATCGTCGGTTAAAATAATCAGATCTTTTCGCTCATTGCTAACAATAGAGCTAATTTTCTGTAGGCAACGGTCATCTAATTTAACCGATGCAGGATTACTTGGATTAATACAGAAGAAGATTTTAATATCTGGATCTTTCAGTTTATCAAGTTCTTCATCACTGTACTGCCAGTTGTTTTCTGGTTCAGCATTGATTGGTACGATCTCCAGTCCATACTCTTCTAACTGTGGGATCTCAATGTAAGGTGTGAAAACAGGCATGCCGATTGCTACTTTATCGCCCTTTGAAAGCAGGCGGTTTTCTTTTAAGGTATCGAAAATATATGCCATTGCCGCAGTACCGCCTTCAACAGCGAAAACTTCAATGTCGTCGGTAGACGCATCGCTGCCGGACATTTCGCGCAATAAGTAATGGCGAACAATTTGCTCGCTGATAGTCAGCATGCGAGAAGGAACTGGATAATTGCATCCAAGAATACCCTCTACCATTTCTTGAATGAAATCTTTACCAGAAAGGCCTAACTGATCTTTTACATAGCTAAATGAATTACGTAAGAAGCAAACTTCAGGCAGTTGCAAATTATCGCTGATGAAACGCTCGAAGCGCTCCAGCATACCCTCATTATCAGGGATACCACCGATATCTTGCTTCATATATGAATACGATAATTCAGATTCGCTACAAGCAAATAGACCTAATTGAAAGAACGCGAGGCGTGGTAGTGTAGCCAAGAAGTTTGGATTACCACGTCCTGCATTTAACATGGTTTTATTTTTATTTCCTGATGCATGTTTAATCAATTCATCTTTTAATTCAAATGGACTAAGTTGAGCAAGTTCTTTAAAGTCAGTCATGATTATCTCTATTAATAGTTAAACAAAAGCAACAACTAATGGCCCAAGCAATGTAAGGAATACATTTGCAAGCGCGTATGTGATAGCAAAAGAAACTGTTGGTACAGAATTACCGGATTTTTCTAATACCTCGCCAAAAGCAGGATTTGCACTCCTTGTTCCTGAGAGGGCGCCTGCAAATATCGCGGTATTGTCGTAATGCAAAATGTATCGACCAACAAGCATGGTAATAAATAGCGGAATGATGGTGACTGCGACACCGATCATAAAGATGGATATTCCACTTTGGGCAATAGTACTAATGGCTTGTTGACCAGACTGAAGTCCTACTACAGCAACAAATCCAGCAAGCCCTAAGTCTTTTAGCAGCGTAGATGCTGGCGTTGGCATATTTCCCATCACCATATGGCGTGAACGGTACCAGCCAAAAATAAGCCCAGAAAATAGCGCGCCACCACCGGCTCCTAATGTGAGAGGAATAGAGCCAATATGAACGACGGCGAGACCAATGAGCAGGCCAACAGAAACACCAATCCCATGGAATAAGAGATCTGTTTTTTCACTAACGCTGATAACAGGACCAACCTCTTTTGCAAAGCGCTGGATATCTTCATTCACGCCATAAACAGTGACAACATCACCAGACTTGATGAGCGTTTCTCCGACTAAAGGAAGTGAACCTTCCCCGCGCTTGAGCTGTAGGAAATAAATACCGTGACGTAGCTCCTGAGTGGCTGTGCTGGAAATGTATGCAATCTTTTTATTCGTATAGGCTTTATTGGTAATAATGATATCTCGGGTGGAAATAACGACTTCCATCCCATCATTATCTTTAGTTTCAGGGCCAACTATTTCATCCAACTGGACTACGCTACTGCGACGACCAACAATGAGGATAATATCGCCCAGCTCTAAGGTCGTTTCACCACTTAAACCAATGATATCACCTGAGCGTTTAAGCCTTTCAACGGTAATCTTTCCTTCAGTCGCAGATTTCTCTAGTTGAGAAATTGTCAACCCAGCAGCAGATGTGACTTTGAAAACTCGGCCTACAATATTAGGAAGTGCAGGCGTTTCGCCAAATCCATAATTTCTAGCGCCATTTAATAGTGTTGCTTCTGCTTTTATGGCATCCTCACGTAAACCTCGGCGCATAAACCAAGGGAGAATATTGACACATATAATAATCGCGCCCAACGAGCCAAATATGTAGGTGACAGCATATCCGATAGCAACATTAGCCTGTAAATGCTGGGATAATTCAGGTGAAAGGCCTAGCTTTTCGATGGCAGAACTAGCTGTTCCAATAATAGCTGATTGCGTCAATGCACCGGCTGCAATGCCTGCTGCAGTGCCCTTATCTAGGTCATACATTCTTGCAAGAATGACAACGGTGAGGAGTCCGCTCACGGCCATGACAATAGCAAGTATGATTTCTCTTATCGACTTCAAACCTAGAGATTTAAAGAACTGAGGCCCACTTTCAAAGCCAACTGCATAAATAAATAGAGCAAAAAGAACAGCTTTAATGCCGTCATCAATGGTTACACCGAATTGACTTAAAGCAACAGAGATAACAAGTGCTCCGGCAACACCACCAAGCTGAAATTTACCGAATTTGAATTTCCCTATCCATGTACCAATAGCTAGAGAAAGAAATAGCGCTATCTCAGGTGACATTTGAAAAATTGAATGAATTAGAAACACACGACAACCCTCTTCATAAGAGAAAGAAGTTATAAATTAAAAAAATATCATTTCCATAGAGTATTTTTTACAAGTACATATGCGAACATTAACTCAGTGATCTTCAACGGCGCTGAGTATATTCAGTAAGACGTGCTTTAATTTATGATCTGAGTCAATTTAATTAGATGTTATTAAATTTAAAAAACCACTAGTAAAATAACTTTTTCGAAAACCCGAAATAATGGGTTTTATTATCTACGGTAATTCGGATTTCATATCTTATTTATTTTTTATTTCTGACCAAAGACAAATACACGCATTAATTTTATGGGTAATGACTAAATATCCGTTAGTATTCTGTTTAACATCGATGTATTATTATTGACTGGATTACCTTTATGTGTTTTAACTTCATGCTGTTATGTTGGACGTCAGTGACTCTGCGAGATAAACAAAATGCCACAACATCATCAGCACAACCAGATTTTGCGTGACCCTAAGCTACAACAGTTTGTCTTAATCGTTATCATATTTTCTTTGGTGCTGATTTATAGTTGCTATGTTATTGTAAACGAGGTTAAAAACCAAAAAATACTCTTGAGGCAACAACTCAATGAGATAGGCTTAGCACTGAATTTAAGTGTACAACGCTACGAATTTATGCCGTACTCATTATCTCGTGACGAAAAAATAATTAACTTACTCAGAGAAAAAGACGCTAAAAAGCAAACAAAAGAAATGAATAGATATTTAAAGTCTATCCAAGTGCGCACAGGCGCCCTCTCTATCTATATCATTGACCTGGGCGGTAACATAATCTCATCAAGTGACTTTGGACAATGCGAAAGCGCTATTGGCTGCAATGTTTCACATAGACCTTACTTTATAAATGCAGATACAGATAATACTATTGGATACTTTGGTGTTGGGGTCTCAAACGGTATCCCAGGTTACTTTTTAGTTAACTCAATAAGTTGGAATGGCGAGAAGATAGGGGCTATTTCAGTTAAAGTTAATTTAGATGATCTTATCAATACTAGAGGCGGTGAAGGTGAGATAATTCTTTTAGATCAACATGACATTATCGCAAGTTCTAGCAATCCGAATTGGTTTTATCATTCAATCTCACCATTACCTAAGTTACAGTATCAGAAAATATCGGAAGAACAGAGATATCGGGTCAATGATATTCCTATGCTAGATTATAGGAATATAATAAAAGAAAATGACGACTCATGGATTGTTAGCGTAGCCAAAAAGTACTATATGGCAAGTGAGAGTTATGTTAGCGATATCAATATGACATTAGTAAGGCTTTTACCCATGAGTGCTATTTTTAAGGCAATATGGCCTAAAATAGGGGGAATCATCGCTACGTTTGCTTTTTGTGCAATACTATTCAAAATAATTGTCCAACGTAATAAAATTTTATCTCTGAAAATTGAAAAACAGCAAGCATTAAAGAAAAAAAATAGATCGCTTGAAAATCTTGTCATGCTAAGAACGTATGAACTTGCAAAAAAAACAATTAATCTTGAGGCGGAAATAAAAGAGCGAGTCAATAGTGAAAATATTCTTCGAAATATGCAAAAAGAGTTGCTTCATAATGAAAAACTCGCAGCTATTGGGCAGCTTTCTGCCGGATTAGCACATGAAATTAATCAGCCATTAGCAGCAATTAGCATGATTTCAGCAAATACGATGCGTTTTATCGAAATAGGAGAATGGGAAGAAGCTCGATCAAATTTAGCGCGAATCGCTCGATTAGTTGATTTTATCGGTCAGTTAAGCAATCAGTTACGTACTTTCTCTCGTGTGGGTGATGATTCAATAAGCTCAGTTTCGTTAAAAATCAGTATAGACAATGCAATGTTGTTATTGAGTCATAAATTTAAAAAAAATAACTTTACATTTACTCGCATACCACCATCGAGTGAGATTTATTGCTTATGTAATAACCTTAGACTTGAGCAAGTATTAGTCAATTTAATCAGTAATGCCCTTGATGCTATTTCGCATGAAAATTCGGCGGGTAATATAACGGCCAAATGGTATAAGGATGGTGATTCCGCTGTTATTGAAATTGAAGATAATGGCCCAGGCATTCCGCTCAACGTTATTGAACATATTTTCGAACCTTTTTTTACAACAAAAATATCACATGGATTAGGATTGGGCCTCGCTATTTCTGCTGATATCATAAAATCTTTTAAAGGTTCATTATCAGCGGTTAATGTCGAAACAGGGGCACGCTTTATCATTCGTCTACCATTGCATAAAGATAATTAATTGGAGAACATTTATGAACGATATAGACATCTTAATCATTGAAGATGATAAAGATATTCAACATGGCTGCGTTCAGGCGCTGAAATTAGATAATAAACGCGCTATTGGAGTTGGCTCTGTCGAAGACGCACGTTTTTTACTGCCTGAGCTGAAGCAGCACGGTATAATTGTGACGGACATGAAACTACCTGGCATGAGTGGACTTACATTCCAGAAAGAGTTCAACGCCATAAATCCTGATGTTCCTATCATTATTATTACTGGTCATGGTGATGTAGAAACTGCCGTAGAAGCTATGCATAATGGTGCATATGATTTTTTGCAAAAACCTTTCACTCCTCAACAATTGCTGAATATAGTACGCCGAGCGCTTGATAAGCGACGTCTCATCTATGAAAACAACCAATTACGTCGTAAACTTGCTGATGCAAGCGCACTTGAGAGCCGTCTTATTGGGAATTCATCGGCTATCACTGAGGTTCGTGAGACAATAAAAGATATTGCGATGACGCCGACAAATATTTTGATTTATGGCGAAACAGGATCCGGTAAGGAACTTGCGGCGCGCTGTATACACGACCTTAGTGGTAGATCAGGCCCCTTCGTTGCACTTAATTGTGGCGGACTACCTGAATCATTGTTTGATAGCGAAATTTTTGGTCATGAGGTTGGTGCATTTCTCGGTGCAACGGAAACCCGGATTGGGAAGCTGGAATATGCAGATAAGGGGACGCTATTTCTCGATGAGGTAGAGAGTATGCCTTTCAGTATGCAAGTAAAATTTTTGCGTGTTTTGCAAGAGCGGCGTTTTGAGAGGTTAGGCTCAAATAAAACTATACCTATTGATATTCGTATTATTAGTGCAAGTAAAACTAATTTAGTTGAACTTAGCGAAAATAACCTTTTTCGTGCTGATCTTCATTTCCGGTTGAGTGTTATTAATCTTCATTTACCAGCACTACGTGATAGAATTGAAGATATTCCTTTGCTTTTCAATCTTTTTGTTTCTCAAGCATCAGCATGTTTTGATCGTCCTGCACCTGAAATTAAGGCTGTATTGCTTCATAAGTTAATGGCAGCTCAGTGGCCTGGGAATATACGTGAACTACGAAATTATGCCGAGCGGTTTGTGCTTGGGATCAAGGATGAGCATAACACTTCATTTGATGAAAGTGCTAATTCACTTATTCAAATGGTTGAACATTTTGAACGCAGTCTCATTATTCTTGAAATAAATCGTCAAAGAGGAAGTTTAACTAAAACTGCTGAAGCGTTAAAAATACCTAAAAGCACACTCTCAGATAAAATAAAAAAATATTCTTTAAAATAAAGATATGTGTTCATCGACTCTGTCGCATTACCGTAGGTAAGTCAGCAAAAGGGTAATGATTTCAATTAGTAGAATATGTGTTTTTCAATGAAGGCCCCGGTGACCTTTTCATGTAGTTCAATTGAGCGTGAGAAGCAGATTGTTTTTCGGGCCAAACGCTTGATGCGGGTTCTTAGCGTCAGATTGTTACGCTCAATACGCTGAGTGAATATTTTGCCAGCCAGATGCTTCTCTTTCGGCACTTCTCTGGCATAACCTCCCCAGTCATCGCTTGTTATCATGCCGATATTAAACGGAGTGAGCAGGGTCAGCAGTTCACGACAGGTATCATCTGTCCGTGGTCCGAATGTATAAGCCAGAATGCCTCCTGTTTTGGTGTTGTATGCGTACCAAAGCCAGTGCTGCCGGGCTTTACTGCCGACAAAGCTCCATTGCTCATCGAGTTTGCAGATAAGCGCCACATCTGCATGAGCGACCGGAGAGGATGTTATTCGCTTCAGCACGAGCTTTTTAAAGTATGAATGACGGTATTAATGCCGATTTTGAGCGTCCTTGCAGTATCCCGGACACCGACACCGTTGAATACCATTTAGGTAATTTGTCCTATGACGCCGAGCTTGCGGGCTTCATAAGTATAGATGAGCAGAAACACACGGTGGCACTCACGACAGCGAAACCGGTCACGGCCTTTAGTAGGATTCTACCCATGACGGTAAACCTGAGCAGACTGACAATGGGGTGAAGTGGTCAACAAAAACTGGCCACAGTTTTAGAGTTTTTCCAGAACAATCGCTCTGATTCATTGGGTGTTAAGCCACCGTTATATTGGTGGGGTCTGAGCTGGCTGTAATAACCAATGATGTAATTCGTTATTGATCTATTTGCTTCGCTAAAATTAACGTATCCACAGTTCGGGACCCATTCTGATTTCAGGCTGCGGAAAAATCGTTCCATTGGGCTGTTGTCCCAGCAGTTCCCTCGTCGACTCATGCTTTGCTTTATACGATAACGCCACAATAACCGTCTGAATTCCCTGCTGGTATAGTGACTTCCCTGGTCAGAATGATACATAACGTCAGCCGGTTTTCCCCTGGTTTCCCAGGCCATCGTTAATGCTTTTCCTGTCAGAACTGAGTCCGGAGAAAACGACATCGCCCAGCCTATTGGCTTGCGAGAAAATAAATCCAGAACAACCGCCAGATAAGCCCAGCGTTTGCCCGTCCAGATGTAGGTCACGTCGCCGCACCAGGTCTGATTAGGTTCCGTTACTGCAAACTGGCGATCCAGATGATTAGGGATATCCACATGCTCTTTTGTGGCTTTTTTGTAGCGATGCTCCGGTTGCTGGCAACTAATAATATTCAGCTCTTTCATTATCTTACTGGCCCGCCAGCGACTCAACGGAACACCTTTTGCGCTGACCATATCGGCAATGCTCCGGGCCCCCGCAGAGCCATTACTGGCATGATGAACTTCACGAACCAGGCTAAGTATAACGATGTGTTTTGCATCAGGTTTCTGCGGTCGGCTTAGCCAGTACCGATAGCTACTGCGATGGATCCCGAACACATTGCAAATAAAGGCAACAGGAAACCGCGTCCTGAGTTTCTCAACTAACGAGAATTGTTCAGGGAGTCTGACATCAAGAGCGCGGTAGCCTTTTTTAATATATCGTTTTCCATTTCAACACGTTGTAGTCGTTTTTCTAATTCACGAATGCGAAGTTGCTCAGGCGTCATCGGAGAGGCCTTTGGGGATTTCCCTGCGCGTTCTTCTTTAAGCTGGCGAACCCATTTATCCATCGTGGATTTACCGACATTCATTGCTGTTGCAGCGGCGGCAACGCTGTAGTGCTGATCGAGTACAAGCTGGGCAGCTTCGAGGCGAAACTCGGGGCTAAAATTGCGTCTGTTACGTCCGGTCATAATGTCACCTGTTTTGACTATGAGGCGATGATATCACCTCTATTCAGGTGGCCAGATTTAGTATTCCACTTCACATAGACTTTCATTTCTGATTTCCCAGAGATAATGCGAACATATTACAATAGTAGGTAATTCCACCTCCTTGTTTGAGTTCACTATCAACATTTTTGATACAACAGGAAGAAAATCGACGTTAGCACTGGCCACACTCAATATCGTACACCGGCGAAAGGGATGATTACCGTCAGGCAGAGCAAATACCTGAATAATCTGGTTGAACAGGATCACCGAATATAAAATGTCGAATCCGATCAATGTTGGAATTCAAATCATTTCGTCGAGCACAGACGATATTAGCGGGCATTGAGTTAGTCCACATGATACGCAAAAAGCATCGTCAATATTCCACTGGAGGGAGTTTATCACCCGCGGAACAATTTGATCTGTTGGCTGCATAAAAAAGGCAGCGTAACTTTTGCTGACTTGCCTACGGTAATGCGACAGAGCCCTATTGCCTGCCCGACGGTAACGTATTATTTCAGTTTGCTCTGAATCAGCTTTCCATTTTGCTGGAGTCGTTCGGCCTGAGTGCGTTTTGCCCTGCTGAACAGACTGCCCAGAATATGCTCGTGTAGATCAATAACTTCGTCAGTCAATGTGGCTCTGGCTTCAAATATGATACAAACCAGTGAGGCATAACGGCGAACATTCGTGAATTTTGCCAGATCCCGACGACTCATTTTCCTGCCTTCGCGTGCGAGTTTCAGGAGCCGATTCTGGTGCACGGAAAGCGCAATACCGTCAGGTAGTGCCAGCGACTCTATCGTATTTAGCCGGTCGATATGTTGCAGAACATTTTTACCGTTTATTTTCCCCTAGGATGAAGCAGTCAGACCACCCGTGAAGGTTGTTCCACCTCAGATACCTGCAGACGGTCCGGTGCCGCTGCCCTGCGCGGTCAGCGCTGAAAAAACAGCCCTGTCGGCAAGCGTTGTTGCTTCAGCTAGGGTTCGTTCAATCACCTCAATAGAGGGAAAAATAACCTTACTATTGTGGAGCCAGGGGAGCATTTCCTCCGCGAGTAAAAAAATCTGTCTATCCGCATGGCGTGGGGATACAGGTGGCGAATACAGTTTTTTTGCTGCCCCCAGTTAAAGGGAGATCATTCCGGACAGCGGTAGAGTTCAGCCAGATGCTCCCAGCGTGTGACCTCTCTTGATGTGTACTCAGCCCAAAGATCATACTGAAGTTTTAAATGAGCCGCTAGACGGGAGACAACTCCGTCGTGAGGTGAAATACTTTTGTCTGGAAGAAATTCTGGCCTTCACAAATAGCAAAGTAAAACAGCAAAGCCGCATGCGGTTAGATGGCTTGCGATGTTTATTAATACTAATGAGATGGTCACTCCCTCCTTCCCAGTACTATGCTGAGGACAGGCTTTCATTCGGAGAACTATCATGGAAAACATTGCGCTCATTGGTATGGATCCGGATTCATTGCCAAGACCGTCGTGGAAAGGCTATTTACCGTAAAAAATTTACCCGGCCAAAGTTAATCGAATTTTGGTGGTATGTTCCGCTATAACCATCGCAATGGAAGTCTGTGGCGGTTCTTTTTCTGGAGGTTTATCAGGCGTGGAATTCATCGAAGCGTGGGAATTAAATCTCATTCAGACGCCGGATAGATTCAAGCAAGCCAACTTATCGTCATATTCGGTGTTGCAAAAACGGGAATGACAATAGTACGCTTAGTTTTCTTGTTCATTAAATCATCTGTTTTATGTTGAGGTAAGAATATCACCTTTACTCAGGTTCCCAAATTTACTGTGCCACTACAAGAGCACTTAGCACAAGAATTCACGTTTCAAGCAGAATAACTAGATATTTTAAAAATTCCGCCGTACGTCTTGTAAGAGTCCCCATCTGAAGTATACCTGAAACTAAATTCCGTACTGTCATGTAGTGGCACTCACGGACAATAACCACTCAGCGCTATAAACGGCGGTGAGCAGTTACTCCGGTCAATCATCACTGTAATGATGTTATTAAGCTTTATTTTAAAAAGTATTTATCTTGGGACACGTAATCCACCATCAATACCTCGGGTAAAAACAACTTGCCATAGCTGAATATTTCGAGCCCTAAATGCTCCTGCACATGACTTAAGATAATATGTGAACATGCGTCTAAATCTATCACTATATTCATCCTTTATATCAGGCCATATAAATTCAAAATTTTCATACCATGCCATCAGCGTTTTATCATAGTCAGAGCCGAAATTGTGCAGATCTTCCATAACAAAAAATGGCTCACTTGCTTCAGCTATTTGCTTTACTGAAGGTAAACATCCATTAGGGAAAATATACTTATTAATCCAAGGATCTACATTAATTTTAGTTTCATTCGAACCAATTGTATGTAATAAAAAAATTCCATTTGGTTTTAGGTTTTTATTTACCATGGTGAAATATTCATCATAGTTTTTTGGCCCTACATGTTCAAACATGCCAACAGAAACTATTCTGTCAAACTCCATATCTAGCTCTCTATAATCTATAAGCTCAATAGAAACGTCTAGACATTTACAGCGCTCAATTGCCAAGTCTCTTTGCTCTTTTGAAATAGTAATACCAAAGACTTTTACTCCATAGTTTTGTGAGGCATAGGCAGCAAGCCCCCCCCAGCCACAACCGATGTCGAGTAATGTCATTCCTTTCTTTAGCTTTAATTTTTCACAAATCAACTTTAACTTATCCGACTGCGCATCTTTGAGATTATTGGCATTATTCCAATAACCACACGAGTATTGCATATAAGGATCTAGCATTTTGTTAAATAAATCATTACCCAAATCATAGTGTTCTTTCCCTACTATCCAGGCCCTTTTGCGAGATTGCATGTTAAAAATTTTTGCAGCAAAGATTCTAAATAAATCTTTCATATTGATTTTTATTGACTCATCAGCTTTACTTTTTATTATTCTACACATGAATTCATCGAGTTTATCACTATCCCACCAACCATCCATATAGCTCTCACCTAATCCTAGTGAGCCTTCCTGAATTACTCTTTTGAAAAAATCATCATTATATACTTGGATGTCATAGTCCCTATCTCCATTAATCTTTATCCCAGCTTGAGACAACAGATCTCTGCATGTCTTATACCACATAGATGTTTCATTAATTTTTGTTTTATCGATAGTTTTATTGTTCATCTCAGCCTGCATCAGTAAATTAACCACTCAAATACCAGAAGTTTTAGAGTGGTTTTAATTTTTAAATTAAAAAAACAATTGTCATCGCATACACTAATTGCGCGCCAATAATATTGATGTAAATATTAAAGTTATTGATCGGAATCAAAAAAACCGTACTACCTATAAAACAGATATCAATATTTCCGGCATTTCGAATTACCGGTAAAATAAAAGAACGGAATCCCGAATATATATTTATAATTATGTTCAAGTGTTAGCACATCATAAATATGAGCATTACAAGTTTGTATTCATAGGAGCAATTAATATAATGCCAGCACCATATAGATTAAGAGTTGAATTTTACATGAATAAAACGCGATGAATAAACCATGAATATGATTCATTCCTTAAAAGTTAATAATTATTAGCACTCATAATCTTAGTGCATGGTACAAGCATAACCATATAGGATTTTTTAATGTGTATACTGAATGGTGAGTTATTTGTTAAAAACCACGACTCTCTTTATTTATATATGAACACGATAAAATACTATCCTAGATTAAGTGCCGATGAAGAGAGAGCGTTAGTCGAAGAGGCCTATTCACATGGCGATTCATACGCAATTAAAAGGCTTGTGTTATCACATCTACGCTTTGTCGTATATATTGCAAAGGATTATAAAGGGTATCATCTTCCGCTGATAGACTTGATTCAAGAGGGAAATTTAGGACTAATGAAAGCGATTGATCGCTTTGATCCAAAACTAGGTATTCGTCTAGCCTCATTCGCTATTCATTGGATAAAAGCAGCTATTCATGAATATGTTCTTCGGAACTGGCGAATTATTAAAGTTGTAACTAAAAGATCTCACCGGAAATTATTTTTCAACTTACGGAAATCACAACAGCATCTAGGTTGGATGACTAAAGATGAAGTAGACATAATTTCAAAAAAACTAGAAGTACCTGAACAAGATGTTATTGATATGGAATTGCGATTATCAGCAGCAGATATGGCATTTGAAACAGGTAGCCATGATGACAACGTATTAATTTTGTCTCCATACTTACACGATAGGAACTCAGATTTTGCTAGTGATATCGAAGCTAATGATTGGAAAAAATACTTATTACATAAACTAGGATCAGCAATGAATGATTTAGACAAACGAAGTCAGCATATCATTCATTCTCGCTGGCTAAATGACAAGAAACTTACGCTGCATGAGCTAGCAAAAGAATATGGTGTCTCAGCTGAAAGAATAAGGCAATTAGAAAATAAGGCGTTAAGAAAGCTTCGTGTATCAATAGAGAATGACTAATAAATTATTTGGTGGGATTTTATGTTGAATGCTTATGATAGAAATAGAAATTTGTTGCATGTCGGAGATAATGTCATCTTAAATGGAACATGCAAACTGCTTACGATAAAGAAAATTGATGATGATAATATTCCGACTTCAAAAATAAGAGCTACAAAGTGTATTTCATGCTGTAACGATGATGCTCTGTACTCTCCTCAAGATTTAATACTACTAAGATAGTTAGAAGTGCTATTTCTTAATTGAAGATAAATTAATAATTTATGGCATGAAATCATATGAGTTTCTTTCTATAAAAATTATGTTTCCCAAGGTATGATATGAAACATTTAGTTCTAACTGATGATATTTTATTATTTCAGGCGTTCACTCATATTTGTGATAATCCAACATGGATAAAGTCAAATGAAATAGGGTTTTATTTAAGATGCATGTCTTTTGATGAAATGATCGTTTTTGTAGATGACAGAATCGCAAACGTGAATGTATTAGCTATAAGCACCTATTTTAGATCAAAGGATAAGTTAATTAGAATTTCTTTCTCTGAAAGAGCTATTACGAATGTACCATTTATGCATACTATTATTTCACGCCAACCGCTATCTAATTTTTTCAGTTCTGTTAAAAATATAGATGTGTTCACAAATGATAAATTAGAGACACCATCTGACTATCTGACATACCGTGAAGCTCAAGTTATTTCCTTAATAATGGAAGGTAAAAGTATATATTCGATATCATCTATCTTGCAGATAAATCCAAAAACTACGTATAGATTTAGAAGTAATATCATAACTAAGTTTGGTTGTAAGAACTACATTGATTTTTGCAAAAAAGTAACACTCGGAGTCTAAGTTCATCCATATATATATTTGTAGATTGAGGCTATTGAACATGAGCTATTCGATTCAGTGAAAGGATGTCAGTTGTCCAGCGCATGCATCCGTACTGACAAAATAGTATGTAAATATTGCATTGATGCTATATATTAACGATGAAACTGATAGCAAGGAGTAAAACCCATTTCGTAATTGATTGATAGTTGGTGTTATTTTTCTCTTGAGAATTACCACGATACCCAAGATAATGCTATATATCATTGAAATAACTGCTCTAATAATTATGTATACATATAAATCACATAAGCTGAGCATGTCTTTATCGAAAAGATAGTGGTGAACTCACATATCATGCGTTTAAGATTACTCAGCAATTTGCATGCTTAGTGGCTTCGTCATTGTCAATTAAATCTCTACTTTTTATTATGCAAAGAAGGATACTGACTAAAAAAACATGAGTTATTATATGCTCAATTATACAAAAAAAATGACCGAGCTATTTTCCACCGAGGTAATAGAGAGTACCGTTTTTTCATTATTTCCAGCTATGAAATATCATGAACTTTTAGGTTAAATAATGTTATTGCACTAATTATATGGGATAGGATTTCTGTCTGCAATTTTTCGTAAGCCACCCATTCTGTCAATTCGGTGAAAGCATATAGTTCAACTGGAAGTCCATATATCGTCGGCTGTAACTGACGAACCATTAGGGTCATATTCTGATGGATAGACTTATGTTGGGTCAAATATTCATTTGTATATTTCTGAAATAGTTCAATATTGGTATTATAGATATTTAAATCAATATCATTTAGCAGTGTTAACTCTGCTTTATTGATGATGGAATTTTTTTCTTCAGGACTCAAAAATTTTATGGTTTTAATGTCTATATTTATGTATCGCTGTATCCGCCTAGCCCTGTTTTCGTCCATATAACGCCAATTTTTGAAAGCTTCCGAGACCAATGTGTAAGTTGGAATTGTTGTAATTGTATTGTCGAAATTAAGAACTTTGACCGTAGTCAATCCAATATCTTGGACAACCCCATTTGCCCCAAGTCTATCAAGTTCAATCCAATCCCCCGTAATTAGCATATTGTTGGCGGAGAGTTGTATACCCGCAACTAAACCAAGGAGGGGATCCTTAAATACTAATAACAATACTGCAGCGACAGCACTTAATCCACTAAGAAGAATAAATGGTGACTTATTCAATAGAATTGAAACCAAGAAAATAATATAAAGAAGCGCACCAACTAACTTCAGAGTCTGCTCAATACCACGATAAGGTAATACTCTAATTTTTTTGTTGTTATTTAATAAATCGAAGCTAAGATCTATAAAAGAGTAAAACGTAAGTAGTGCAAATGTCAGCATCCATATATGAGAACCCGCTATAATGATACCAAGAATTTTCCCCCCAGATACTTGAACCAGTGATAGCTGAGCCGATAAAATCCCACCCTGAAAAGTTAGCACCGCGTAATGAAATAGATGATGATGAGTAACAAATTTAAGGTGCGATGATTGATGTTGCTCCGCTTTTCTATTTAAGTATGGGAAGACTATATAATGCGCAAAGTAATGCAATACAATAAAAATGATCACTACGCGGATGACTGGTATATCACCATCTAGAAACGTAGTGTTTATATATTGAAAAAACTCATTGCTTTCAATTGATTGTATCATTATCAAGTTCTATAAATGATCGTTTTTACGTACTAACTATTTTATAGTTAGCTCCTCTAGTGGTCGTGAGACGTTAATTTGTCAAAAACATTATAGACCACATTATTACATATTATATGTTCTATTTTCAATATTATCTCATCCACTCATTGTTATATAACTATCAGTTATGACAGCATTCACACCTTCTTTCCATAAGTGAATATTTAATAGTTAATCTTGCTGAAAATTACTTTTTTAGCATTAAAAAATCACTCCCATTAACAATCTTAAATAATGCTATATTTTCAATGTAGTGTACTTATCCCTTATAAGAATAATATTGCAATTCAATTAGCTATTATTTTCGTTTTATCTTGCAGCTCTTCATAAACTCCGCATCTCGGCTTTTAATGACCTCCGCCGTTTTGTCATCAACATCGACGGGAACCCCCATATCATTCCAAGCCGATACGCTTAAAATGCGGTATGAGGATAATATGCCCTTAACGGGGATCCTAAATTCCAACGAGCCATTGGCTTTTATTGGGCCAAGATTCGCTATTTTCGCACCGCTTGGCACACAGTTTTTATCAATTGTGATATAAGTCACCGCGCTATATGGCAACGTTTCTGAGCTGTTATTTTCCATAGTTCCGCCAATTTCATAATGCCCATTGGCACCGAGTCCCATATGAAAGGCTAGATTAACATCGGATTGGGCAAAGCACGAGAAATGAGCTGCCATAAACAGGAACGAAATAATTTTATTTTTCACACTAACACTCATTTCTGAATCATTTAACACCTACTTATTTAAGTGGTGTAATAAAAAATTTCGATTAGGCCATTTTTTCATAGCCCTCCCAAGCAATTTTGTACATCAGCATAGGGAGGGCCACTCTTTAGGCATTACTTTGATTTAAAACAGACTAGAATGAAGTTATCTTATTTCAACACAATAATATATTGAACCCCATTAACATACGCATCACCATGTGCCTTGTATCCTTGTAGTCTGTAGTTATCTGGTATCTGGTAAACATTTTCGATATTTTCAATAACGTTCTCTGCACGACCGCAAGTTTTGGTTGAGCCATTTTTATAAGTAAATACAATCTTTCCAACAATATATTTATTATCCCACTTACCTGTAGTTGTCGTAATTTTTGTTACATTATCTGTACTATCGATAATTTCTCGTGCTCCACCTGTTCCTCCAATAGAGCCCATGCCATCGACTATTTCACCACATTGCATTTCAATACTGTAGTCTGGAGGAGTCACCACAACAGTAGCATTGTTTGTACCACTAGTCCCATATAGGGATGAATATTCTAGTGGAGCCACAGTTAGATCTGACGAGACATTGAAAGGCTCGGAATTATATGTGCCAACAGCTGTAATTACTGTACTTCCCTCAGTTTTAGCGCTAACTAGCCCTGATGAATCAATTGTCGCAACATTATTTTTACTAGAGGACCATGTAATAGCACTGTTAGGTACATTCACTTGTTCCCCATATGCAGTAGCAGTTAACGAATACTGATATTGCAGTGTTTCACCAATAGTTCTGCTACTAGGATTTACAGTAAATTTATATGGTTCTACCACCGTACCATCTTTACCACCATTGGTGTTATTACCATCGCCAGCTTGAGCCGTATTAATAGTTTTAGCATTACCAGCTATGCCTGCACCATTTTTAGCCCGCACCGACATTTCTAACACCTGACCCGCATCGCTGCTGTCGATGGTGTAGCTTGGCACTACGCCGCTTTGGCTGATTGCTTTGCCTTCACCGCTTTCCACTACGCTTGCCGTTGAGCCTTTGGCGCCCCACTGATACTCGGAAGTATCCGTTGGGTTACCGGTCTTGGCATCAAAGGTGTAGCTGCCGCTCAGCGCTTCGCCGACCGCCAACTTACCGCTAATCGCCACGTCACTGATGCTTGGCGCTGCGGTTTCATCAACGATCGCACCACCTTCACCACCGCCCTCGGTGTTATTGCCGCCGCCTGTTTGTGCGGTGTTCACCGTGGCGCTGTTGCCATACACATCGGCAGCGTTTTTAGCTCGCACTGAGACTTCCAGCACCTGACCCGCATCGCTACTTTGTAAGGTGTAGCTCGGTACCACGCCGCTTTGGCTAATCGCTTTGCCCTCACCGTTTTCGACTGCGTTAGCGGTCGTGCCTTCCACGCCCCATTGGTACTCAGACGTGTCTGCAGGATTGCCGGTCTTAGCATCAAAGGTGTAGCTGCCGCTCAGTGCTTCGCCGACCGCCAGCTTACCGCTGATAGCCACGTTGCTGATGGTTGGCGCTACAGTTTCATCAACGATCGCACCTTCTTCGCCACCGCCCTCGGTGTTGTTGCCGCCACCTGTTTGTGCGGTGTCTACCGTAGCGCTGTTACCGTACACATCAGCCCCGTTTTTAGCCCGTACGGACATCTCCAACACCTGACCCACATCGCTGCTGTCAATGGTGTAACTTGGCACCACGCCGCTTTGGCTGATTGCTTTGCCTTCACCGCTTTCCACTACGCTTGCGGTTGAGCCTTTCGCGCCCCACTGATACTCGGAAGTATCCGTTGGGTTACCGGTCTTGGCATCAAAGGTGTAGCTGCCGCTCAGTGCTTCGCCGACCGCCAGCTTACCGCTGATAGCCACGTTGCTGATGGTTGGCGCTACAGTTTCATCAACGATCGCACCTTCTTCGCCACCGCCCTCGGTGTTGTTGCCGCCACCCGTTTGCGCGGTGTCTACCGTGGCGCTGTTGCCATACACATCGGCACCGTTTTTAGCCCGCACAGATACTTCCAGCACCTGACCTACATCGCTGCTGTCGATGGTGTAGCTTGGCACTACGCCGCTTTGGCTGATTACTTTGCCTTCACCGCTTTCCACTACGCTCGCCGTTGAGCCTTTGGCGCCCCACTGATACTCGGAAGTATCCGCTGGGTTGCCGGTCTTGGCATCAAAGGTGTAGCTGCCGCTCAGTGCTTCGCCGACCGCCAATTTACCGCTGATAGCCACGTTGCTGATGGTTGGCGCTACAGTTTCATCAACGATCGCACCTTCTTCGCCACCGCCCTCGGTGTTGTTGCCGCCACCCGTTTGCGCGGTGTCTACCGTGGCGCTGTTGCCATACACATCGGCACCGTTTTTAGCCCGCACAGAAACTTCCAATACCTGACCCGCATCGCTGCTTTGTAAGGTGTAGCTTGGCACTACGCCGCTTTGGCTGATTGCTTTGCCTTCACCGCTTTCCACTACGCTTGCGGTTGAGCCTTTCGCGCCCCACTGATACTCGGAAGTATCCGTTGGGTTACCGGTCTTGGCATCAAAGGTGTAGCTGCCGCTCAGTGCTTCGCCAACCGCCAGCTTGCCGCTGATAGCCACGTTGCTGATGCTTGGTGCAGCCTGCTCATCGGTGATACTGCCGTTGCCATCGCCGCCTTCGGTGTTGTTGCCACCGCCTGTTTGTGCGGTGGTCACCGTCGCGCTGTTGCCATACACATCGGCAGCGTTTTTAGCCCGCACAGAAACTTCCAATACCTGACCCGCATCGCTGCTTTGTAAGGTGTAGCTTGGCACTACGCCGCTTTGGCTGATTGCTTTGCCTTCACCGCTTTCCACTACGCTTGCGGTTGAGCCTTTCGCGCCCCACTGATACTCGGAAGTATCCGTTGGGTTACCGGTCTTGGCATCAAAGGTGTAGCTGCCGCTCAGTGCTTCGCCAACCGCCAGCTTGCCGCTGATAGCCACGCTGCTGATGCTTGGCGCTGCCGTTTCATCAACAATCACGCCGCCTTCACCACCGCCCTCGGTGTTGTTGCCGCCGCCAGTTTGCGCGGTGGTCACCGTGGCGCTGTTGCCATACACATCGGCAGCGTTTTTAGCCCGCACAGAAACTTCCAACACCTGACCCGCATCGCTGCTTTGCAGGGTATAGCTTGGTACCACGCCGCTTTGAGTGATCGCTTTTCCACCGCCGTTATCCACTACGCTTGCGGTCGTGCCTTCCACGCCCCACTGGTATTCCGACGTATCGGTTGTGTTGCCGGTGTGCGGCACAAAGGTGTAACGACCGCTCAGCGCTTCACCTAGCGAAAGCTTACCGCTTATCGTCACATCGCTGATGCTTGGTGCTGCGGTTTCATCCACGATCGCACCGCCTTCTCCGCCACCTTCGGTGTTGTTGCCGCTATCGCCCGGAGCCGTAGTGACCGTCAGCGTATTCCCTAAGGTTTCCACCCCGTTACGCGCCTGAACCGACAGCTCTTTTACCTGCCCAACATCGCTGGCGACCAGCGTATAGCCCGGCACGCTACCTGAAGTAACGATGGTCTCAGCGCCATTCAGCCCTGTGGTTTGCCCTTTATTGCCCCATTGGTAAAGAGAGGCATCTTGTGCATTGCCGCTGTTACTATCGAACTGATAATGACCCGATAGCTGCTCGCCTAACGCCAGCTTGCCGCTCATGATTAAACCGCTGATCACCGGTGCTCTGCCGACATACAGCGTCGCTGACGCAAGTTTGGCATTATGGATTTCAGGCGTAATTTTATATTCACCCATATTTTCGCCCGCCGTGACGGTGGCGTTATAGGTGCCCATGCGGGTCATGTCTTCACTAAAAGCACTCACCGTGACATCTGGCTGGCCGCGACCCACGGGACTTAGTGTGGTTTTGATGTCATCGGCGACACCGCTGATGAGATGATTGTTCGCATCACGCAATACCAGCGTCAATTTAGCCGTAGAGGTACCGTCGTTCGGTAACTGAAGCTCCATCGGGGTTAGCATGCTGTTAACCGTACTCACCGCAGCCGAGGCAACAACCACTAAGCTTTCCGCTTTTGGCGATGCATTGCCGGATTTATCATAGGCAACGCCGCTCACCACATAGCTGTTGTTGGCATCGTTGCCGTATTGATATTCAGGAATGATCACGTTGAACTGCTGTTCAGAAACCTGAACAATCTGCCCGCCCTGACTCAGCAGTTCTGGCGCGGTCCACTCAATGCGCTCAACGCCGTTGGTGCTGTTGACCGACACGCCCAGCGATTTACTTTCACCGCTGTAGCCGCTGATTTGCGAGGCCAACCGGAGGCTGATGGTGTCTTTTTTGCGGTATTCCAACACGATGTTGTTGTTACGTTCGACAAAGTCGTAACGATTCGCGGCCAAGCTGCGGCTCGCCGCCAACAGGCTGCTATCCAACTGCTGACCTAACGGCGCACCAAACACATAGTTCAGATCGATACCGAAACGGGTGTCGTTTTGATTGCTTTTACCCATGCGGTGATCGACGTTGAACTTCATCAGCGGGAAAGGCGAATAGTTAACGCCGGCCGTCACCGCTACCGGATCTTTTTGCTGATTATCTTTACCAAACAGTCCGACGCGGTCGCCGTAATACTGTTCATACACCAGCTTGCCGCCGATGCCCGGATAGGCAGGTAAATAGCCTTCGGTACGAATGTCCCACCCGTTGGCTGGGCGTTCTTCGTAGTTATCGAAGTCCGGTGAATTTTTCCAGTTAGTCAGACGCATGTAGGCGTTGGCGGCCACTTTGAGGAAATCGCGCTGATATTCGGCACCGAGGCCTAAACGCGAGTGGCTGCGTGACCAGTCGTGGTCAAAGAAGGTGTTGGCGCCCAGCAAATAGGTGCCTTCAAAATAGCGGTAGCCCAACCCCAGATTGGACTGGTTGCGGCTGTCGGTATGATGCACCGAACCCTGCGTAAACACCTGATGGGCGTTGTTTTCCCACAGCGGATACAGCACATCCAGCTCAGAGTTTTTTAGTGAGAAATCACGGTCGGCATCCAATTTTACCCGCGCTTTTCCCTTGCCGTTCAGCCAACTGGCCACTTCTTGATTCGCTTTGCTGTTCGCTGCACCCAACGCTTGGCTGCGCGCCAAATCTTTCGCGCTGTCGCTGTTGGGATTGTTTTGTAAAAAGTGACCGGCCTGCTGGGCACGCTGAGCCAGTGCTGCGCTGTCATCACTGCCAGCATCAGTGGCGATGCTTTTGGATTGAACGGGAACGTCGATCTCATCCCCAGCGCGCACTGATTCAAAGCCGTGGGCAAAGGTTCGATATTGATTCAGCGTTTTAAGCTGTGCCACGGTGAGGTGAAATTTTTCTGCTATCTGAGCAATCGAATCCCCAGGTTGTAACACATAGGGAATAGTTTTCGCTGGGGCGCTGGTCGTGAGGAATTTTTTGTCTTCTGTTTCGGCTCGAGCAACCATTACCGGAGTAAATGACAGGGCCAAGGGAAATACGACCTGCATACCGATATTCAGGTGTGCAATGGCGCGGATATATCTTCTACCCATTTTGATTTCAGAGGTAAAAGGAGGGGGGGCTTTTTTCATATAAAACTCTATAGCTAATAATGTAGAATAATGAATATTAAGTAAGAAAAATGCATTTTAAAATTAAAACCATCTGCCCCATTCTTTGACATTGAAGTTACGATTTACATATACACTCACCAGAGTATGAATATAGATAAAAATATATATCCCTATAGCAAGTTTCTGTAATGAAAAACAATCTGATATTTATATCACTATATCATGGGAGGATATAGCTCAGTATTGTCATTGTTGTTTTCTCGAACCTATATATGCAATAGACATAAGGGACACATGTCTAGCTTATTATAATGATTAAAAACAAAAAACAAATATACAGACCATTAATTTGATAAAAACAGGATAAGATGCTATTTTTTTTTGTTTTTAGATAAGTAACAGGATTTTGTAAAAAAAAGAAAGTTATATTCTATTTGTTTGTCTGAGTTTTAAAATCAATTACAGTCGTTTTTCATTTGTTTATTTTTTATCTGATCTGAAAAGTAGAAAATCATAAAAATAAATAAAAAACACACATTAACAAAACAATATATAACGAATATTTTAACGTTAAGATCCATTTGTAAAATAATGTAAACTATTCCATCTCAGCCTTTCATATCATACATCTAACATTTAATCATGAACATTTGTTAAACTTAATTCAATAATTTTTAAGATACAATTTAATTAAGCATAGGTGGTATAAATGAGAGTACTCCTAATTCATAGCTTAAATTCATTACTCAGATATTAGAATACATACGTTGTACTCTGTCGCATTAGACTAATATTCAAATAATGTCCTTTTTAGGGTGATGTTGCTTAACATTGCCTCTCGCCAGAAACACCTTCAAACCAACGCATTAATCAGTCGAGGTCATTGTTCTGAGAAGATATGGCTTCTAGGCGCCACATTCATGTTGGCCAATCAAGGCTTCATAACTAGGTTTTCTGGGTTATCAGATATGGCATTTTGCCAGCACTTGTCCGCGATGTTGCGTGACTTACACTTTCAGCCGGCCCTGCGGGCCAACAATCATTGTCCATAATCCATTATCTGACCGAGCTGAAAGGCTCAAAAATACGCATGCTCGACGATGTTCCAGAGCAAATCACTTCTGGCCCCTAGAACGCCTAATCTATGGCAGAGATGGCCGGATTCTACGCGCGGGTTTATTCGTTGTGCCTGCTGGAACGTTTTCAGGATTCTTTGTTCCGTCGAGATCTCTGACTGGAGAATAGTGAACGGTGGGGTGAAATACCGTAGGAGGTACATCTGGCGAGGTTATCCCCGCTTAAACATAGTTATATAAATATGTTAGACCACTATACGTTTTCGTTATCGGATGACATTCTGAATGGAGAGTCAACATCAATTAATTTCATTACAAACAATAAGTTATCTCCATAACTTGCTTTTTTACATCACTGTCCCTCGATCCCATATACCAAGAAAAATACATTTTTGGTTTCACTTACTCCTTAAATAACACACATGCTAAGAAATTGTTTATTCATACATCAAAAATGATAAGAAATAGTTTTTCCATGAGATATTTTGTTAACTTTACACAGCTATTATTTCACTTGCGCATATTAATCATAATTTGAATGCAATTCTACTATATAGGTTAATTAGTAGCCACTATAAACTACTTGCTAAAAGAAAATCGTGAATATACCTTTTAGAAAATAAGCTATTTAATTAATTTATATGGTAGGAGTTATAATGCGATACACTCATCTTTCAGGCCAATCATTGCTAAGCTGTACTTCATTTAATAAGGGAAGCGCGTTTAGTAATAGTGAGCGCGATGAATTCAACCTTCACGGACTTGTACCTGCTGTAGTTGAATCGATAGATGAACAAAGTGAACGTATCCGATTTCAGTTGAATCGGTTTACTACTGATGAGGCTAGGCATATTTTTCTGAGGAATCTACAAGATACTAATGAAGTTCTATTTTATCACTATATAACATCAAACATAGATGACTCACTCCCATTAATTTACACTCCAACTGTCGGCTATGCCTGCCAACATTTTTCAGAAATATGGCGTAAGAATCGAGGGCTATTTATTTCTTGGGAAGATAGAAATAAAATTGAAAGTATTCTTCGTAATGTTATTGGCGATGAAATAAAAATTATCGTGATCACAGATGGTGAACGTATTCTTGGCTTAGGTGATCAGGGCATCGGTGGCATGGGCATCCCTATCGGAAAATTATCTTTATATACAGCTTGCGGTGGTATACCTCCGCACCAATGCTTGCCTATCATGCTAGATGTCGGAACAAACAACCAAGAACTATTAAATAACCCTCTATATATGGGAGCTCGTCATCCGCGTATTTTAGATTCTGAATATTATGAGTTTATCGATACGGTTATCTCCTCTATTGAGCGTCGTTGGCCAGGGGTACTGCTACAGTTTGAAGATTTTGCTCTAAAGCATGCAACTCCTTTGCTTCAAATGTATAAGGATAAACTATGTTGTTTTAATGACGATATTCAAGGAACTGCAACTGTAGCGTTAGGGTCGATTCTTGCTGCATGCCTTCATAATAACATACGACTATCTGAACAGAGAATTATGTTCGTCGGAGCGGGCTCTGCTGGCTGCGGTATTGCTGAACTAATCATTGCAGCACTTAGGAATGATGGGTTAGATGAGGATGTAGCCAGAAGTCATATATTTCTAGTCGACAAAGATGGCTTGATATTAAAAGATACCCCAGTGCTAACGGACTTTCAATATAGATTAGCCCACACAAGGGAAAGCCTCTCATTCTCACCTGATGGGAAGGATCTAGCAGAACTGGTAACCCATATCCAGCCATCAATTTTGATTGGTGTTTCAGGTGTACCTGGGTTATTTACCGAGGAGGTTGTTAAGTCCATGTATTCCAGTTTCACAATGCCGATTATACTCCCACTATCTAACCCTACATCTCGTGTGGAGGCTGTACCAAAAGATATTATTGAGTGGACCGATGGAAATGTAATTATTGCTACAGGTAGTCCATTTCAACCAGTAATCTATAATGGAAAAAAATATATTATATCCCAATGTAATAACTCATATATTTTTCCTGGACTTGGCCTTGGTGTTTTGATCTCTAAAGCAAAACGAGTGACGGAAAATATGTTCCTTGCTGCTAGTAAGGTTCTTGCTGAATCATCTCCAATGATTGAAAATCCTGAGGGTACTCTATTACCAGAATTGACAAATATTCATGATATATCTAAAAAAATAGCCATTGCTGTTGCATTAGCTGGCGTAGAGGATGGTGTCGCAAAACAAATGACTGTTTTTGAACTTAAGGATGAATTAGAAAATACCTTTTGGAAGCCTGAGTATCAAAATTACAAACGTATTTCTTTCTAATTAAATATTTATTATTAAGTTTTCCAAAAAAATTACGTTGGGGGAGCCCAACGTATAATACATATGAGAAGAGATGCCTTATGACATGTCAACAGCAGAATAATGTGCGATGGCTACCTTTAATTATCATAATCATGATTGCTGCAATATTTTGGTATCTAAGACAACCTAATGGATTGAGCGTACCCGCTTGGCATTCAACAATTATTTTTATAGCCACTATCGCGTGTATTGTCGTTAAAGTTTTGCCTATTGGCGCAGTTGGATTTATCGGAATAACTGTCTTTGCTTTGGTGCATTCGTCAGGAGATACAAGCTCTGCTGATAACGTTAAAATAGCGTTAAGTGATCTTAATAGTTCGTTAATTTGGTTAATTGTTGTTGCTTTTATGATTGCTAGAGGATTCATAAAAACGGGATTAGGTCGGCGTATTGCACTGTTAATGATTCGTTTACTGGGAAAGCGCACGTTAGGTTTGGCGTACGGTTTAGCTTTTGCAGACTTAATTTTATCTCCTGCTATGCCTAGTAATACGGCACGATGCGGTGGTGTCATTTATCCGATTGCAGATTCACTAGCACGCAGTTTCGATTCGAGACCTGACGATGCTTCTCGAAGTAAGATTGGAACATTTTTAGTTACCTGTATCGGTAATGTCAATGATGTCACTGCTGCCATGTTCATGACCGGTTATACTGGGAATCTGCTCGCGGTAAAATTGGCAGCCAACGCTGGTGTTACCTTGAGTTGGGGCGGATGGTTAATGGCATCTATAATTCCATGTCTAATTTCTTTGATTCTTATCCCTCCCTTGGTTTATTGGTTAACAAAACCAGAAATTCGTAAAACGCCTGATGCTCCGAGCATTGCACGTGCTGAATTATCGAAAATGGGTTCGATTTCACTCAGTGAATATATGATGATTGGAACCGTTCTATTGTTGTTAGTGCTATGGATCTTTGGTAGCAGATGGGGTATCGATCCAACGATTGCTGCATTTGTTGGCCTATCAGCTCTGCTTTTATCTGGTGTGCTCAATTGGGATGATGTGAAAAATGAAAAGGATGCTTGGGATACATTAATATGGTTTGCAGCATTACTTATGATGGCAAACCAGTTAAAAAGATTAGGCTTTACAACTTGGTTTGGCAATCTTATAGGTAACAGCATTGGTCATACTATGCATGGAACTAACTGGATAATCATTCTAATATTATTAAATGCTGCATATTTTTACACACACTATTTCTTTGCCAGCGGTAATGCTCAGATAGCTGCTCTATATGGGGTATTCCTCAGTGTTAGTATTAATTTAGGTATTCCAACTGTACCAACTGCGCTTATGCTAGCCTTTTCCAGCAGCCTCTACTGTTCACTGACTCAATACACACATGCTCGTGGCCCTATTCTATTTGGTGCCGGATATGTTCCGACCGGTGTGTGGTGGCGAACAGGATTTATTATTAGTCTCATTAATCAAGCAGTATTCCTAATATTTGGCTTAATGTGGTGGAAGGTTTTAGGCTTGTACTAATATTGCAACTATAATAATGAGACGGGTAACTGCTTCCTATTAGAAGGTCGCATGCGCCAGCCATTCTAATAGAGTAGGTTACCTAGTTACCACTTTGGTGTTTATTTATATACCTACGATCGAGTCAATACGATGTATATGCGCATCTATTTATCGTTGTAATAGGGAATGATTTTCCCTCATCATCGGTACGTTCCGCACGGTAGTTAAATCCATTTTGACCTTGTTCGGCTTCGTCCAATATATGGATAATCCTGTTACGTGTGAAATCGCCAAAGGTTGGTTATGCATCTAATTAGTTGAATTGAGATATAATGCCCGCTTTGAGGTTTTCTCATGGCCAGCGTTACTGTTCATTGTCCCCATTGTCAGTCTGCTCAGGTTTACCGTCATGGGTAGAATCCTACTAAAGGCCGTGACCGGTTTCGCTGTCGTGAGTGCCCCGTGTGTTTCTGCTCATCTATACTTATGAAGCCCGCAAGCTCGGCGTCATAGGACAAATTACCTAAATGGTATTCAACGGTGTCGGTGTCCGGGATACTGCAAGGACGCTCAAAATCGGCATTAATACCGTCATTCATACTTTAAAAAGCTCGTGCTGAAGCGAATAGCATCCTCTCCGGTCGCTCATGCAGATGTGGCGCTTATCTGCAAACTCGATGAGCAATGGAGCTTTGTCGGCAGTAAAGCCCGGCAGCACTGGCTTTGGTACGCATACAACACCAGAACAAGTGGCATTCTGGCTTATACATTCGGACCACGGACAGATGATACCTGTCGTGAACTGCTGACCCTGCTCACTCCGTTTAATATCGGCATGATAACAAGCGATGACTGGGGAGGTTATGCCAGAGAAGTGCCGAAAGAGAAGCATCTGGCTGGCAAAATATTCACTCAGCGTATTGAGCGTAACAATCTGACGCTAAGAACCCGCATCAAGCGTTTGGCCCGAAAAACAATCTGCTTCTCACGCTCAATTGAACTACATGAAAAGGTCACCGGGACCTTCATTGAAAAACACATGTTCTACTAATTGGAATCATTACCCATAGTCGATGGGACAGCAGTCCCACCTAAATCCCTGCAGGCCTGTGCCAGGTCCTTGTCTTTAGATAATAAGGGCGTATACGCTATTTTTTTTAGCTGATCTCATTCATATTTTAGATTTTAACAATACCAATAATTAATTTTAAAATATCATTCTATTCTTAAGTCAATGATACCACCCATTAAAAAATTCGACATTTCGGATTGGCACTCAATCACTAGCGCGGAATCCCGAAAACTTTATTACTAAATGTTTTTAACTGTTAGATTGCAATAATAAGAAAATTAATAGTTTGTGAGTGGGTTGGTTTTTTATATAATAATTCCATATATTCTATTAATAGAAATTGGAGATTAAGTGAGCGGATGTGTTAAAATAACCAAAAGAGAGAAATTTCTTTATAAACATTTCAGATTTGTACATGCCATTCGTATTTCAATTTCATTTGTCTTAACATTTGTAATATTGCATTTTGCTAATCTACCAGATCATACATGGCCATTAATTACACTTGTTGTTGTCATGGGGCCTATCTCATTCCTAGGTAGTGCGGTGCCAAGAGCGCTAGAACGTATAGGTGGAACACTTGCTGGTGCAATACTAGGAATTATAGCACTAAAAATCGAGATGTTTTCATTTGCATATATGTTAATTTGGTGTGCAATATGTATGTTCATTTGTGGCTATCTAACATTAGGTAAAAAACCATATTTAGCATTACTAATTGGAATTACATTATCCGTTGTATCTAGTGCTCCTGCTGGTGATGTTATGACGGCTTTTTGGCGCAGCGCTAATATAATACTTGGCGCTTTTCTTGCTATAATTTTCACTGGATTGTATCCACAGAGAGCATACGTTCACTGGCGTTTAAAACTTGGATGTATTATTAATCGACTTTCTAAACTTTATCAAACAGTCAACTCCCGAAATCTAATTGAACAGCCTTGTTTAGATAAAGAAATCCAAAAAATTGTTTTGGATATTGTGAGTTTAAGATCTTTGATTGTAGCTGCATGTAAGGAGTGCCATAGAAGTAAAGAGGAGTTTGAACTAATACAAAAAACATGCACCAATATCATATGTATTCTTGAGTCACAGGCCCATGCACACTGGGAATCAAGGAAAAGTCATTTCTTAATAATTAACTCATCAGAGTTACATGAGTCTATTTATATGACAGTAAATGCACTACAGGATATAGAGGATACATTAGAACTTGGCCAGCTATCATCTATTGATATGACTAATATAAAACTAAGTGATAGTGTAAGCAATCTCCATCAGTCTTTGCTATATGATAACACTGATGTTAATAATTATGAAGCTTCAGTATATGGCTATATATGGCTAAGTTTGGAGCTAGCTAAGCAGTTTGAAGTCTTAAAGTTATCAGTAAATAATATACTTTTTAAAAAGTAGATAAGTATTTATCTTATATTTAGTCACAATAAACCCCACTAAAATCCTTGTAATTAACCATCTGATGGATTGCTTTATATAATTATGATATAAATAAGTAAAATACAACTAAGTGGTGATGATAACCTTAAATAACAATGACTCTTGTGATGCAGAGTCATTGTAAATAACCTTATTTTTTAAATCCTTATATTAGGTAGACTCACAATAATCTGATAGTAACACTCAAGTAAAATAACGCGTGTATTAGTATGATGATAGATAATTCCATATGTCATCTAATCTAATTTCACCTGGTGCATATAGACTCCAAGAGTAATGATTTATTATTAATAAGATAAAACGACTCACCATTGTATTATATATTACCTTAAAAAATAAAATATCCATAAGTTCTAGATATATATAGTATTTCTACGAATACAATACGATTTAGCTATATCAACGCTCAGTGTATTTTTAACCAATACGCTCAACTTAATTATCAGAAATGTGTTTGATTATAAACCAATAGTATTTAATCATGATTCAAATTACCATACGGCATTCGTGATGTCGTAGCTCAATAAATAATTTCGTTCATGTTTTAAGTTAATACAATGCATGTAAAAGAAATAATATTTAAAAACCATTACAAAATAATGACTTTAAATTACATTAAATAATGCGCTTAACTCATTACATAAATTATAAATAAAGACACCCACTTTTAATAGCCCCCTCTCCTAGAAGCTTAGATATTTAATTGCTATAAGTAAAACCCTATGCAATCCTCTTCCCTCAGAGATAAAAATAACATTACCGCATCTTTACTGTATCCTGTTTTTATAAAAATAGTATTTATGTTTATAATACCTAGAAGCATTTAATTAAATAAATGTCCTGTCGAGGTGTGAGTCGTGAAATATGGAATATGTAACTTTTAAGGCAAGATCGAGTCTTTCATAGAGTTACTAATGTTAAAATAACCAAATATATTATTAATGTTATGTGTTTGTTATTGGATTTTTATTTTTAAGTTTTTACTTCAATATTTCATAAATAAAACAATATTCATTAAGGAAACCTGGTATTGATTTATGTATAGTTTCCTTGCACTACAGAGAATGTGAAAACTCATTGTTATATACGTGTATATAACATTTGCGACTTGATATTACTACGTCCATATCAAGTCGCTTTTTTTATGAACTCTAGGTTTATAGTTACTCTTTTAGTATTCAGATATTATTGTTATTTCTGCACGATGGTAACAAGGGCCAATAGTTATCGGAAAAAAACTGGGACTCACGATTTAAATAACGCTAGTAGGGGTCTGAAGCCCAACCGTACGGAAACGTACGCTAAGTATGTGTTTTAACCAAACTGGTGCTTTCTAACCGGCTCAGTTGCACATCAGGTCTGTCGGGCAGCGTCCGCTCCTCGCTCAGAGCTGCCTGTCATGTCTGCTTAAGAAATCGCCTTAGAGTAGGATATTTAATGAGATGGCCACTCCCTCCTTCCCGCTACTATGCTGAGGACAGGCTTTCATTCGGAGAACTATCATGGAAAACATTGCGCTCATTGGTATTGATCTGGGTAAAAACTCTTTCCATATTCATTGCTAGGATCGTCGCGGCAAGGCTGTTTACCGTAAAAAATTTACCCGGCCAAGGTTAATCGAATTTTTGGCGACATGCCCTGCTACAACCATCGCAATGGAAGCCTGCTAAGGCTCTCACTTTATGGCTCGCAAGTTGGAAGAATTGGGGCATTTTCCAAAGCTGATATCACCACAATTTGTCCGTCCATTCGTTAAAAGTAACAAAAACGACTTTTTCGACGCCGAAGCTATTTGTGAAGCTGCATCGCGTCCATCTATGCGTTTTGTGCAACCTAGAACGGAATCTCAGCAGGCAATGCGGGCTCTGCACCCTATCCGTTAATCCCTGGTTCAGGATAAGGTAATCAAATGCATGCTTTTCTGCTGGAATTTGGCATTAGCGTTCCCCCGAGGAGCTGCCGTTATTAGCCAACTGAGGACAATAGTTTGCCTTTTTACCTCAGCCAGTTATTGCTGAAATTATAACAGCATTATCACTATCTTATTGAGCAGATTAAAGATTTTGAATCCCAGTTGAAACGAAAGTTGGACGAAGATGAGATTGGACAGCGCTTGCTGAGCATTCCCGGCGTCGGAACACTGACAGCGAATACTATTTCAACTGAGATTGGCGACGGGAGGTCGGACGACATTGCTGGGAATTAGTAAGCGAGGTAACAAAAAGATCCGAACTTTGTTGGTTCAATGTGCCAGGGTATTCATACAAAAACTGGAACACCAGTCTGGAAAATTGGCCGATTGGGTCAGGGATTTACTGTGCCGGAAAAGGAACTTTGTCGTCACTTGTGCTCTAGCAAACAAGCTAGCCAGAATAGCCTAGGCCTTAACTGCACGACAGCAAACTTATGTAGCATAACGGCAGAAATACACCGGTTTAAAGAATCACTGATCTGGTTTTGCGAATATTAATATTGATGATACTAACGGCCTATCGGCCTGTTGAGGAACCTGTAAAACGGAAAGGCTCATTGAAGCCGTATATTTTCTGAGGTTCATCAGGCGCGGAAATAAAATCCCATTCAGACGCCGGATAGATTCAAGCAAGCCAACTTATTGTCAAAATCGGTGTTGCAAAAACGGGAGTGGCCATAGATTCGTTTTCCAAGCGGCCCCCTTAAAGAATGAGCCAGTTCACTCATTTCAGGAACAAATTTTTATTCCGGTATCAGGCTGCCAGTTTTCTAAAATTATTATGATTTCTTAGCTTCCGCTCAGGCCTTTCCGTGATCAACTGGTACAGGACCGCGAAATGCCCGGCGCCATTCGCTTGGGCTGACGCTGAATTTCGCCTTAAAACTCTGGCGGAAAGAGATTGGCGACTGAAACCCGGCAATATCAGACACGTTTTCAATACTGCTGTCCGTAGTTTCCAGCAGCTCCTGGCTTCTCTGAAGACGCTCAGCGTTTAGCCAGCCACCCAGCGTTGTCCCGGTTGCCTTAAAAAAATGACGGGTAAGTGTCCGCCTGCTCATGCTGGCAAATCCCGCCAGCGAGTCGAGGTCGTGCGGCTTGTCCAGATTGCGACGCAGGTAGTCCATCAGCTCGTTCATTTTTCCGTCCCGCGTAGATACAGGGACCGGGCGTTCAATAAACTGTGCCTGGCCGCCTTCCCGATAAGGAGGAACCACCATTCTTCTTGCTACACGGTTAGCAACCGCTGAACCGTAATGATCCCGGATAATATTAAGACAGCAGTCAATACCGGCGGCGGTGCCGGCAGAGGTAATAAGGCGTTCATCGCTGGTATACAGCGAGTTGCTGTCCAGACAAACGGCTGGAAATCGTTCAACGAAGTCCTGTTCGAACTCCCAGTGTGTTACCGCCCGGCGCTGATCCAGTAACCCAGAATAGGCCAGCACGTATGCACCGAGACAAAGCCCAACCACTTCTGCGCCACGCTGCCATGCGCTTATCAGCTTGTCAAGTAGCGCCTGAGAAGGTCGCTCTTCCGGATGATTCCAGTAGGGCACGATAACAATGTCTGCGACGTCAAGTAGCTCGAGGCCATGTTTCACATTGATTGACAGGCCAATATCTGACAGGACGACGCCCGGTTTTTCAGCACAAATTTCCACGCGGAATAAATCCGACTGCGGCATAGACTGTCCGAAAATAATACAGGGGACTGAAAAGTGAAAAGGGCTGAATCCGGCCGTGGCAATCACGGCGACCGTCAATACAGACATAACGTTAACCTTGCCGTAAAGGAGAGCCACCAGATCACCGGCGGCAGTATTGCTGATTCCGATTGACCAGAGGATAACAGGTGACCTGTCGGAATACATTTTTCGCCCAAATAAATCTTATTGGCTTATCAGAAAGACATTGTTTCACCGTCTGCAGGAATAAGGACTTTATCTTCAATGCCATGTTCAAGTGAGAACTCGCGTAATTCTGCGCGGGTAAGGAGGCAATGATTGATTGATTCCATGTGAGACGCCACGATGGTCGCAGTCGGCAACATCTTAAGTGTGCGTAAGGTATCTTCTTTTCCCATGATGATCGGACCGTACAGGTCGTTGACCGCATAGCCGGTATTGAGTACCACAATCTCCGGCTTGAAGCGCTGAAGGCTTTTTATATAAGGCTTGACCCAGACGGTATCACCGGCGATATAAAGCGTTTTTTCATCATGATGCGTGAAGACCAGACCGCATGCGTCACCCAGTAAATCACCCAATTGGGTATCGGCGTATAGTTCGTTACTGCCGTGCTGGCCGTCAGTTTTATAAATCGTCAGTCCGTCAACAAAATGATTTTCATCTTTCAGAACGCGGACGTTAAGAAAGCCCTGAGAACGGATCAGCGCCGCATCTTTTTCATCCTGCGTATAAATAAGCATGTCTTTAGGAACAGACTGCTGTGCTGCTTCGTCCCAATGATCGGTATGAGTGTGGGTCAGGATAACGGCATCAACAGCCAGTAAATCTTCTACAGGCACAGGCAAGGCAACCATGGGATTACGCAGGTGCGGGCGGGCACTTCCGGCAAAACCATCCCAGGCTTCCTTTTCTGCGAGCATTGGATCGATAAGGAATTTTTTACCGGCATATTGCAGCAAGAGAGTGGCATTGCGGATTTGCGTTAATTTCATTATTTGCTCCAGTGATTCATTAGATTTGAAGCCCAGCTACTGCGTTTAGCATAATCAGGCTGGGTGGCTGCGAGTAGCTTTACTATAAGAGGAGGAAGGGATGGGCCGTGACATGCTCACAGGTCATTAGTCGATGAAATCAGGTCAATCGCCGTGGTTAAGTTTTTCTACTGTCCTTTCTCCGCTGCCAAAAGGCCTCTTTAAAGGTAATAGAAGAAAGGGATATAAGTCGCGCAACCGGCAGCGTCACATCAAGAGCCGTTGAACCGGATATAGCGATGGTAGCGGTGCTGTAACCGAACCGCGAAATCAGCGGAATGAGCATCAGCGCAGATATCCCGCGAAACAGTTCGCTTAAGAAAGCCACGGTTCCTAACAGAGGATTGCCCATTTTTGTGAACAGCGTTCCAGAAAGGGTATACCATACAAAACCGGATCCGATCGCCAGAACTTCATGGAGCGGTACGTTGATAAACAATGATGCCAGCGCGGCTCCCATAAATGATGACAATATCGTGACCAACGTTAGCCACAGGTTGGTTTTATTTAACAGCACGCGTTTTATACTAATATTCGAATACGATAATTTTACCGCGACGGAAAATATCAACAGATACAGAAGCAAAGAGATAATGTGGTCTGCGTCCAGGTCGGGCATTAACCCTTTTAACCCCAGTATAAAGCCGGCCGCCACCGTGATGAACTGAGAGAGCGTGGGAAGAAAAATTGACAGCAGATTTGAAAGACTGTTCTGCAGGTGTGAAGCATTACGGGGAGGCCGTTTTTCTCCACTCAGCTTGCCTACAGCGACCAGGGTAATAAAGGTTATCACCGATGTATCTGACGCAATGATCAGATCATTAAAGCCCGCGACGGAGAGTTGCCCCTTAATATCAGGGATCCCACCAACCGTGGCCCCCATAAACACCAGAAGCAAATACAGAGACAGCATTGAGATTTTATCAAAGAATGAAGGGTAACTATTTTTAACGTAAGCGACTCATCTAGACCGTCTGTTCGGGAGCCTCCGGTTCAGGAAAAATAGTGCCCATCATTTTTTTAATGGACACTATCCTGTGAAACGCCGGACATGGTTAATCGACGCACTGCAATTACATTTTGATGAGCATCTATCCCGAATTGAAGCCGGGCGACGACTTGGGATCCCAAAAAGTACGGTCTGTGATCTCTTTATTCGTTTTAGAAGGCACGATCTGACCTGGCCAGTACCAGGCAGCATGACCTGCCGGAAACTTGAAAAAATCCTGTATCCACAACGTTTACTTGCCTCACCGTTGGCCCCGGATATTGCCGTTCCCGTTCCCTCAGAAACACTCTCCTCTGGCAAACACCGGCGGCGGCCCAATTTCCCACGTGAATTCAAAATCGCCCTGGTTGAACGCTCTCTGCAACCTGATGTTAGTGTGGCACTGCTGGCGCGTGAGAACGGTATTAATGCCAATCTGCTGTTCAACTGGCGTCATCTTTACCGCAAAGGCTTACTGGTCGCCACGACAGATACCGCAGCAATATTGCCTGTCGTGGTGTCTGAAACCAGCAATGCCATAGTCGCTGAGTGCCGGCCTCCCATTCAGTTGTCGCCATCCGGTGAAGGTCATTGTTGTGAACTGGTATTGCCTGCCGGTACGCTAAGGATCTCCGGCTCGCTGACGCCTGCACTGCTTCGCATGCTCATCACCGAAATGAAAGGAACGCTTCTGTGATCGCGCCGCCTGCAGGAACACGCATCTGGATAGTCGCGGGTATAACGGATATGCGTAATGGCTTCAATGGACTGGCCTCAAAAGTGCAAAATATCCTGAAAGACAACCCTTTCAGTGGTCATCTCTTTATCTTTCGTGGCCGCCGTGGCGACATGATTAAAGTGTTGTGGGCCGATGAGGATGGCCTGTGCCTGTTCATCAAACGCCTGGAGCGCGGACGCTTCGTCTGGCCGGTGACCCGTGACGGCAAAGTTCATCTGACACCGGCGCAGCTGTCCATGCTGCTGGAAGGCATAAACTGGAAACATCCGCAACGGACAGAACGCCCTGGAATACGCATATAACCTGCTGTAATGTAGGGGAATGGATCGCTCACTCTTCGACGAAAATGCCCGACTTCGGGCACTGCTGGACGCTCAGCAGCAAAGCCTTCACCAGATGGCGGAGTATAACCGCGTGCTCTCACAGCGGGTGGCGGCTTATGCCAGTGAAATCAACCGGCTGAAAGCCCTGGTCGTCAAACTGCAGCGTATGCAGTTCGGCAAAAGCTCGGAAAAACTGCGCCAGAAAACGGAACGTCAGGTGTGTGAGGCGCAGGAGCGTATCACTGCCCTGCAGGAAGAGATGGCGGAGGTGCTGGGTGAGCAGCATGATCCGGTTATACCACAGCCGCTGCGCCAGTCTTCTGCCCGCAAACCGTTGCCAGCATCACTTCCGCGTGAAACCTGCATGCTGCCGCCAGCGGAAACGGCCTGCCCGTCATGCGGTGGGGAGCTCAGCCCGCTGGGCTGCGATATATCGCAGCAACTGGAGCTCATCAGCAGCGCCTTTAAGGTTATCGAAACGCAGCGGCCAAAACTGGCCTGCTGCCGGTGTGACCACATCGTTCAGGCCTCCATGCCGTCAAAACCCATTGAGCGCAGCTACGCCGGCCCCGGTCTGCTGGCGCGCATCGTCACAGCGAAGTTCGCGGAACACACACCTCACTATCGGCAGTCGGAAATATACCGCCGACAGGGCGTGGAGCGGAGTCGTGCCACGCTGGGACGTTGGTCCGGTGCGGTGAGCGAACTGCTGGAGCCGCTCTGGGATCTGCTGCGCCAGTATGTACTGATGCCGGGGAAGGTACATACCGATGACATCCCGGTGCCGGTACAGGAGCCGGGCAGCGGCAAAACCCGGACGGCCCGGTTGTGGGTGTACGTGCGCAATGACCGCAATGCGGGTTCACAGATGCCACCGGCGGTCTGGTTCGCGTACTCACCGGACCGCAAAGGTGTTCATCCACAACAACATCTGGCTAGATACAGCGGTATCCTGCAGGCCGATGCGTATGGTGGCTACAATGCGCTTTACGAGGATGGGCGCATAACCGAAGCGGCGTGTATGGCACACGCCCGCCGGAAAATCCACGACGTCCACGCCCGCATCCCCACCGATATGACGACTGAAGCACTGAAACGTATCGGTGAGCTGTACGCCATCGAAGCGGAGATCCGCGGCAGCCCGGCGGATGCAAGGCTGGCGGTCAGAAAAGCCAGAACCGTGCCGGTGATGCAGTCGCTGTACGACTGGATACAGGCACAGATGAAGGTGCTGTCGCGCCACTCAGATACGGCGAAGGCGTTCGCCTATCTGCTGAAACAGTGGGATGCGCTGAACCAGTACTGCAGTAACGGCTGGGCGGAAATCGACAATAACATCGCAGAGAACGCGCTGCGTGGTGTCGCTCTGGGGCGAAAAAACTGGTTGTTCGCAGGGTCAGACAGCGGTGGTGAACGGGCAGCAATCCTGTACTCGCTGATCGGTACCTGTCGGCTAAACAACGTGGATCCGGAGGCATGGCTTCGGTATGTCATTGGCCATATCCAGGACTGGCCAGTTAATCGGGTTCGTGATCTGCTGCCATGGAAAATCGACCTGACTGCTGAATAAACGTCAATACGGTTCAGATGAGCCGCTTACTTTCAATCGTTACCTGATTTTTTTAATTTCCGTTAATAATATTTTTATGTACTCAAGTGATAAATTTGACTTTCCCATTACCCTCCTGACATATCGTGAGGCACAAGTTATCTGAAGGGAAAGACATACATACAATATCATCTATTTTAGATATACATCCAAAAAATGCTTATAGGTTTAGAAGCAAAATAATCATTAAGTTCAATTGTAAAAACCACATTGATTTTTGCAAAAAAAATAACACTTGGACTTTAGATCCATTCATATATAGAAATAAATACGAATGAGCGGTATACCTTTTGGCGACCTCTGCTGTGAATGCGACAACGCCATTTTTCGTCAATCTCAGGGCTTCTAATCAAAACTCAGCATCTCCGGCTTTCCTATCAGATACCCCTGAAAAGCGTTGATACCGAGCGCCGCCAGCGCCTCAAATTTATCCTGAACATCGACGCCTTCTGCAATGCAAATTGTCTGGTTCAGACAGCAGAAATAAATCAGCGACCGTATCAAATGTTCATGATAAGTGTTGTTCTGAAAAGTGTCGGCAATGCTTTTATCTATCTTAAATCCGTCGAGCGGGATATTTTTCACGGGAAAGATAACGCTCGTCTCCCCAAAGCAATCATCCAGATATACACGGCATCCATTCTCCCGCAGCAGGGCGATTGCCCTCGCGCCCTCGGATAGATCGGTAAGTATGGATTGCTCGCTAATCTCAAACACTAAGCGTGACATCAAAGCTTTGTCCACTAAACGATATCGTGCCTTCCCCATAATATGTTCAATCCAATCCTCGTAAAGTAGGCAATCCGGTAGGTTGACAGCAAAAGTGATGCTACCTCGAAAGTGGAGAATTGTATTAATCGCTGAATGCACCATCATTTCCGTGAGTTGCTGCCACAGCCGGCTAGAATGAAAGTTCGCCATAAACGCTGCAGGTGAAAGAATGTCATCCCCTATCTGCCAGCGCATCAACAACTCATAACCTAGGATATGTTTATCTCTGTTCACGACTGGTTGATAAAATGGAAAGATAGCGCCATCCGCTAATGCCTTAAAAGCCTCTGACTCGCTAACTAAAGGATGCATGGAGACTTTTTTTTTGAATGAATTAATCCAGCAAACACTTGCCCTTCTTTGCCTGGAAGCTGTGACAGTTTTCTGAGCCCAGAGAGTTTATGATGGTGGAATTGTTTACTTCTCATTTTCACATTCCTTCTTCCCGGATGAGGGTGGCGAAAAAACAGTTTTAACACATTGATTTCAATGCATGTTAGACCGGCATGACGGCTGTTTTCGGCCGTCTTCCTCCCCCCCCTTTCCAACATAACCGCCGTAGAGTGACGAGATGGGCAGGGTATCGTTGCGCTGATATACGACAGCGGGCTTTTGGCACACATCCATCGACATTTTGTAAGGGTAATCCGCTTATGCAGATTGAGGTGGAGCGTGTGATAAATAAAATCTGGCGGCAGCTCGCTCAATACCGTAATCGTGCTAGTTAACGGTAGATTATTAGTAATGACAATAAGTGCCATCAAGTCAGCAAACATCGTTTCCTGTCCCATGGATACATGGACGACATAGTGATGATAGGGAGTAAAGAACTTTTTACTCGTCAGTGTGGCGCTGTCTTTAGGTAAATAGTTAGCGGAAAAAAAGTCAATCAGGTAAGGGCGAGCGACGCACTTAACGCTCTGACACAAATAAACCAAACCTTGAGACGTATAGGTACATGATGAAATGACCGAGACCTCTTGAAAGTAAGGTGCATAATTGCCCTCAGGCACAAGCGTGGTGATATTTAATTTATCCATCGTAACGTTCTTCATGGTCAGGATATCCTCTGATGTACCAAGCGCTCCTCTCGGTCGGCCTTGCACACCCTTTTTATCGACACTTTAATGCGAGTGGCACAGCGTTAATGAGATAACGGGCGACCTATGAGCCGCCCGTTCGTCTAACCCAAAGTGAATATGTCAGGTGTCATGGCGAGTGGGTGAACCGTCTTACCACTGGTACCCAACCCCCACTGAGGCACCAAAGTCACTCTGGGTATTACCACTGCCGTTGACTTTAAAAATCCACGTTCCATCTTCAGATGTTTTAGAGACACCGACCGAAATAGCTGACTGACCGTTATACGTCGAAGCCGAGGCACCAACCAAACTTGAGTTAGGTTGATACGCCTGAGGAATACCCGACATCGCCATCGCCGAGGCTATCCCGCCGGTCAGCTTATCATCCAGATCATTAATCTTTTTGTTAACGCTTTTGCCTAAACTCTGGAAAGCGTCATTGACCTGACCCACGTTGGCAGCGTCGGTTCTAGCCGTACCCGCGGCGACATTGGTTACCTGACGTTCGTGACCTACGCTACCAACTGAAACGCTGTTGTCCCTATCCGCCACTGAACCATAGCCCAACGCCACAGACTGAGCACCGCTAGCATGACTACCCGCACCTAATGCGACAGTCTGTGAACCCGTAGCGCTACTACCCTGTCCTGCCGCTAGCGTACTCGCCCCTGAGGCTGTAGCCCCCTGGCCGAGCGCGGTCGCATTCACAGCCGTTGCTTTGGCACCACTACCACTGGCGCTACTGTTAGCTGCCGTAGCCTGCGCGCCCGCACCACTAGCCGTGCTGAAATCACCCGAAGCCACCGAACCCGCACCGACTGCTAATCCGTTTTGACCAGTCGCTTTCGCCACGCCCAAACCAGTATCATCTCGGCTACTGATATTGCCCATTACCCCCTGCAATTGTCCCACCGTGGCGGCATCATTGGCTGCAACTCCGTCGGCCACGCCGCTTAGGGTTCGGTTACCCTCTGTACCCGCGACTGACACGGTTGTACCCGCCTTGCTGGAGCCGATAGTAATGCTGTTATCGTCACTGCTCTGTTTCACCAAATTGCTCTCGGTCGCATTGTTAACAATGGTGGTTAGGCCAGCAATGTCGGTAGTGTTTTTAGACACTTGGTCAGCTACAGCATATAACTGGCTGCCGTTAACGGCATCCGTTGAATCCGCGGTCAGTTTCCCCTCAGCCAGATTAGTTAGCGTCTGGGCCTCTCCCGGCGCAGAGGCTGTTCCACCGGCTGCGGTTAAGGTCGCGACGTTAGCCGTACCGGTACGCTGCACTACCCCAGTGCTTCCGGACGACACGCTATTGTTAAGCGCCGTCAGGTTGCGGTCAACGCCGCCAAAGGCATCACCGATGTTGCTGTAGTTGCTTCCCTGCACGGTGTAGCTCGGGGCGGTCCACGCACCGGTCGTGCTGTTGTAAGCTGCCCCGCCGCCCAGTGCGCTGGCGGTACTGGTGCCTAGATTGGCTAAGTTCGTGGCATTCGTGCCCACATTAGTATTGGTGGCAAACAGCTGACTGCCGTTTACCGCGTCAGTGGAGTCTGCCGCCAGATTGCCTGCCGTCAGATTGCCCAGCGTCTGCGTCTCTCCGGGGGCGGCGGCGGTGCCGTTGGCCGCGGTCAGGACGGCTTTATTCGCCGTATCGGTACGCTGCACCACGCCGGTGGTTCCCTCTGAAATGCTGCTGGTTAACGCCGTCAGGCTGCCGTCAACGCCGCCAAAGGCATCACCGATGTTGCTGTAGTTGCTTCCCTGCACGGTGTAGCTCGGGGCGGTCCACGCACCGGTCGTGCTGTTGTAAGCTGCCCCGCCGCCCAGTGCGCTGGCGGTACTGGTGCCTAGATTGGCTAAGTTCGTGGCATTCGTGCCCACATTGGTATTGGTGGCAAACAGCTGACTGCCGTTTACCGCGTCGGTGGAGTCTGCCGCCAGATTGCCTGCCGTCAGATTGCCCAGCGTCTGCGTCTCTCCGGGGGCGGCGGCGGTGCCGTTGGCCGCGGTCAGGACGGCTTTATTCGCCGTATCGGTACGCTGCACCACGCCGGTGGTTCCCTCTGAAATGCTGCTGGTTAACGCCGTCAGGCTGCCGTCAACGCCGCCAAAGGCATCACCGATGTTGCTGTAGTTGCTTCCCTGCACGGTGTAGCTCGGGGCGGTCCACGCACCGGTCGTGCTGTTGTAAGCTGCCCCGCCGCCCAGTGCGCTGGCGGTACTGGTGCCTAGATTGGCTAAGTTCGTGGCATTCGTGCCCACATTGGTATTGGTGGCAAACAGCTGACTGCCGTTTACCGCGTCGGTGGAGTCTGCCGCCAGATTGCCTGCCGTCAGATTGCCCAGCGTCTGCGTCTCTCCGGGGGCGGCGGCGGTGCCGTTGGCCGCGGTCAGGACGGCTTTATTCGCCGTATCGGTACGCTGCACCACGCCGGTGGTTCCCTCTGAAATGCTGCTGGTTAACGCCGTCAGGCTACCGTCAACGCCGCCAAAGGCATCACCGATGTTGCTGTAGTTGCTTCCCTGCACGGTGTAGCTCGGGGCGGTCCACGCACCGGTCGTGCTGTTGTAAGCTGCCCCGCCGCCCAGTGCGCTGGCCGTACTGGTGCCTAGATTGGCTAAGTTCGTGGCATTCGTACCCACTTTAGTATTGGTGGCAAACAGCTGACTGCCGTTTACCGCGTCGGTGGAGTCTGCCGCCAGATTGCCTGCCGTCAGATTGCCCAGCGTCTGCGTCTCTCCGGGGGCGGCGGCGGTGCCGTTGGCCGCGGTCAGGACGGCTTTATTCGCCGTATCGGTACGCTGCACCACGCCGGTGGTTCCCTCTGAAATGCTGCTGGTTAACGCCGTCAGGCTACCGTCAACGCCGCCAAAGGCATCACCGATGTTGCTGTAGTTGCTTCCCTGCACGGTGTAGCTCGGGGCGGTCCACGCACCGGTCGTGCTGTTGTAGGCTGCCCCGCCGCCCAGTGCGCTGGCCGTACTGGTGCCTAGATTGGCTAAGTTCGTGGCATTCGTACCCACTTTAGTATTGGTGGCAAACAGCTGACTGCCGTTTACCGCGTCGGTGGAGTCTGCCGCCAGATTGCCTGCCGTCAGATTGCCCAGCGTCTGCGTCTCTCCGGGGGCGGCGGCGGTGCCGTTGGCCGCGGTCAGGACGGCTTTATTCGCCGTATCGGTACGCTGCACCACGCCGGTGGTTCCCTCTGAAATGCTGCTGGTTAACGCCGTCAGGCTACCGTCAACGCCGCCAAAGGCATCACCGATGTTGCTGTAGTTGCTTCCCTGCACGGTGTAGCTCGGGGCGGTCCACGCACCGGTCGTGCTGTTGTAGGCTGCCCCGCCGCCCAGTGCGCTGGCCGTACTGGTGCCTAGATTGGCTAAGTTCGTGGCATTCGTACCCACTTTGGTATTGGTGGCAAACAGCTGACTGCCGTTTACCGCGTCGGTGGAGTCTGCCGCCAGATTGCCTGCCGTCAGATTGCCCAGCGTCTGCGTCTCTCCGGGGGCGGCGGCGGTGCCGTTGGCCGCGGTCAGGACGGCTTTATTCGCCGTATCGGTACGCTGCACCACGCCGGTGGTTCCCTCTGAAATGCTGCTGGTTAACGCCGTCAGGCTACCGTCAACGCCGCCAAAGGCATCACCGATGTTGCTGTAGTTGCTTCCCTGCACGGTGTAGCTCGGGGCGGTCCACGCACCGGTCGTGCTGTTGTAAGCTGCCCCGCCGCCCAGTGCGCTGGCCGTACTGGTGCCTAGATTGGCTAAGTTCGTGGCATTCGTACCCACTTTAGTATTGGTGGCAAACAGCTGACTGCCGTTTACCGCGTCGGTGGAGTCTGCCGCCAGATTGCCTGCCGTCAGATTGCCCAGCGTCTGCGTCTCTCCGGGGGCGGCGGCGGTGCCGTTGGCCGCGGTCAGGACGGCTTTATTCGCCGTATCGGTACGCTGCACCACGCCGGTGGTTCCCTCTGAAATGCTGCTGGTTAACGCCGTCAGGCTACCGTCAACGCCGCCAAAGGCATCACCGATGTTGCTGTAGTTGCTTCCCTGCACGGTGTAGCTCGGGGCGGTCCACGCACCGGTCGTGCTGTTGTAAGCTGCCCCGCCGCCCAGTGCGCTGGCCGTACTGGTGCCTAGATTGGCTAAGTTCGTGGCATTCGTGCCCACATTGGTATTGGTGGCAAACAGCTGACTGCCGTTTACCGCGTCAGTGGAGTCTGCCGCCAGATTGCCTGCAGCCAAATTGGTCAGCTTCTGCGCCGTGCCCGGCGTTGTCGCGGTGCCTCCGATGGCCGTCAGCGTCGCTACGTTACTGGTGGCAGTGCGCTGCACCACGCCGGTGCCGCCGGATGCTATGCTATTGCTCAGGCTCGTCAAGCTGCTGTCTACTCCCCCCAGCGCGCTACCGACATTGCTGTAGCTGCTTCCCTGCACGGTGTAGCTCGGGGCGGTCCACGCACCGGTCGTGCTGTTGTAGGCTGCCCCACCGCCCAGTGCGCTGGCCGTACTAGAACCAAACGCATTAATATTGCTGTTTAGCCCGGACGTTACCTGGTAAAGCTGTGCCCCATTCACGGCATCTGTGGAGGTGCTGGATAACTGCCCATCCGCGACCCCCTGTATCTGCCGATTACCAATAGCCACCACACCATTGGTGGGAGCCTGTACTACGGAGAGGGTTTTACCGCTGATAAATGAGTTTGCAACGGTATTTGCGGTGGTATTAGATACAGCAGAGGCCGTCGAGTTACTGCCGAGGGCAACGCTGTTCGCTAGCGTCGATGAAGCGCCATTCCCGAGGGCTAACGCATTAGTTGCGGCCGCACTAGCATCACGCCCAATAGCGGTAGCGCCTGACCCATTGGCTGAAGCCAAATATCCCACAGCAAGAGCTGCCTGACCTGATGCATTTGCTGTTGCGGAACTACCTATTGCTATCGAGCCGGGTCCAGAAGAACTAGCTACCCCGCTAGATGCCTGTATGGAAATCACTTTAATAGACCCATCACTTAATGTGGCTTCAGCAAAAGCGTTCCCGCAACCACAGAGCGAAAGTAAAATAACTTCATTAACCAACAAGCTTAATTTATTTTTTTTCACTGAAAAAAGTGAAACAACTCCCGCACGGCGGGAGTTCGTCAGTCTCTTTGATATAGACATAGCAACCATACCCTTAATATAAGAGAGTAATTAATAATATAGAGATGATTATTAACAAGCTGAGTGTTTACTAAATATCACTTGAGTGTCATGTCAATGCTTTGCGTGACGCCCATAATATATCCATTTGCCAGCCACGGCGTACCATATAGATATAGACTTACCCCTTCAAAACCAACATCCATTAAATATCCGGTTGAACTTTTAAATTTAAACTTATCTTTTTGTAAGAGTAACAACTGATAATGATGATTCATCTCTTCCTGATTATATTTCCTGACGGCATACAAAAATGCTGCAGCAGATTGTGCAAATAAACGATGGATTTTCTGGTTATATATGTCTACTGACAGAGGCTTTTTATCTGGCAGGTCCGCCGCGAGTTTCCCATATAACTCCGCTGTAGCTCTTGCGACGCCCAGCCTGAAAGGCATCAGATTGATAACCGCCTCTTCGTTAACTTCAATAACGGGTTGTCCTTTCTTATCTTTACGCTGACTCACATACTGATTCACATCAGGGATAGCCTCAATTGACGTAATCATGTAGGCAGCGCATGCTGTCTGATAAGATTTTACATCCTCACTTTGTATGAGCTTGGTCAAGGCATCAGCGCTACCACTAATTTTTTGAGTCAACCCCGCTTGATTGATATCATCCCTGAGTGCCGCTGGTTTAATTTCACCATAAGCTACACGACAAATACCATTAAGCACGGCATCACGCCTCTCACTTTTTATTTCAGGTATTTCGTTGACCACTGCATTTATGATAACAGGTAAAACATTAATACTGAACGAGGTAGAGGTTACCGTACTTGCATCAGCTTTTTGATGCATATCACAGCCGAACAGAAAGGTCGTAATAAGAGCGACTGAAAATATAATTTTTTTTGGCATTAGGTTAAACCTTTATTATCTAGAGATAAAAAAATACAGGCAGACGTAATAAATAAAAAGTATAACAAAATAACATCCTGAGCTTTCATGATAATTTATAGTATGAATAAAATAATTCAAATTATTTTAAATATGCAGTAGAGGTAACTTTTTCATATAGGTATCTAATTCATAAAAATGTATACATATAACAAAGCCCTTTAACACCAGAAACTTTCTGGATAAAAAATAAGATATTTTGACTTACAAACATAGTGAATAAAAATTATAAATTAATGAGTAAGATAATGTAAGTTTCATAAGTTAAAATATAGTGAACATAGAATGAAAAATAAACACAAATATGTCGTGGGTGTTAAAAAAACGACAAACTCCTTAAAATTAAGAATATTCTCACAAATAAAGCCTTGCAAGCACAAAAAAACAACATCAAAAAGCATATTATGCTAAAAATTAAAAATTATTAGATCAATAGATCGTATAAACTAAAATCACAAAATAAAGATCTAGTCAGACGAATTTTCAGGCCAAAAAAACCACAAGCTCAGGAAAAAAACCATGATGATGTAGGGGGGAAGTGTATCCCTGTCGTATTCACAACAGAGGTTGCGAAAAGGTACGCAGCCCGTTTTTAGGCACCAATAGATCAACGTGTTCCGCCGGTGAAAATCTGTCACTGGCAGTGATGCTGAAGTTGTCTTTTGCGTATACGGGGGTCGAGGTCCAATGATGTAAAAAACCACGCTAAGAGGTTAATTCATTGTTTGTATTGAAATTTAACGGTCTTAACTCGCCCTTCAGAATATCTTCCGGTAACGAAAACGTATAATGCCCCAGCATATTTATATGGCCATGTATCAGCGGCGATAATCTTGCCAGATGCTCCTCTTCAGGTGTTTCCCCCGATTTGCGAAGATGTGACAACGCCTCCTGCATGTAAAGTGTGTTCCACAGCACAACCGCATTGGTCACCAGACCCAGAGCACCGAGTTGATCTTCCTGCCCTTCACGGTAGCGTTTTCTAATTTCACCACGTTGTCCGTAGCAAATGGCTCGAGCCACTGCATGGCGTCCTTCTCCCCGGTTGAGCTGAGTGAGGATCCGACGCCGGTAATCCTCATCATCGATATAGTTGAGAAGATATAACGTCTTGTTGACCCGGCCCACTTCCATAATCGCCTGAGCCAGACCAGATGGTCGGCTACTTCTCAACAGTGAACGAATAAGCTCTGATGCATGGATGGTCCCAAGCTTCAGTGAGCCCGCCATTCGCATCATTTCATCCCATTGGGATTCGATTTTTGACAGTTCAACACATCCCCGGGCCAGCTCATTCAGGGCACCATAATGTGCCGTTTTATCTGCCCGCCAGAATATCGCCCCGCCTGCATCGGCCAGACGAGGGGAAAACTGGTAGCCCAGTAACCAGAACAGGCCAAAAATGATATCGCTGGATCCTGCCGTGTCCGTCATAATTTCTACCGGATTCAGCCCAGTCTGCTGCTCCAGAAGCCCTTCCAGTACAAAGATGCAATCTCCAGCGAAATGCGCCAAAAAACCCAACTATTGCTGTGAACCGCCAAACTCCAGATAGATGTTTGCCAGGTTCTGGTACTGATTAAAGCGGTTTTCATCAAGTAAAAGCTCGGACTGGCGGCGTTTTTCCTGCGCATCCAGCCAGAAGGTAATGGGCACGGCACCCTGTCGGTAGCGGACTTCATTTAACCGTTCTGACTTTCTCGCAAGTTCAAGCACATTACGCAGATGTGTCTCCTGCGCCAACAGTTGGGTGCGGTATGAAAGCGCATCGTCGATACCGGTCATGGCTTTGTACAGTGCCTGCTTAAACTCCAGTACGCGTTGCTCGTAATCGTTGCGAACGATCTTGATATCTACCCTTCTTTGCCGCCACTCTAGGAACGGCAGTGTCAGACTTGTCCCTACAGAGCCGACAGGATTATGTAGGAACGTCAGCAGTGAGGTGCTGGAGGTTCCCAGAGAACCCGTCAGACTAACCGCCGGGTAATACTCTGTTCGTTTTATATCGACGTTCACAAGCGCCTCGCGCACCCGCCACTCTTTGGCACTAATATCTGGTCGGTGGCTCAACACGCTTGCCGGGATACTCGCGCTTATCTGCGGCATGGGTCCCGCTGGCAGCCGTGCAGGTTCAACGACCGAGCTACCTGGCGGCGCACCCAGTAGTAGAGTGCACTCATTAAGTGCCTGAAGGCGCTCGTGCTTGAGTGCTATAAGGCGATTTTCCTGCATCAACAGACTCTGTTCGGCGTCGGCCACATCCAGCGACGAAGCGCCGCCCGCGCTGTAGCGAACGTTAGCCAGCCGCAAGGTCTCTTTGGCATAGCTAATACTCTGCTGAAGCACGTTCATTTGCTGGTTTATGAAGCCGATCCGCCAGTAGTTGTTGCTGGCGTCAGAGAGCAGCGTTAGACGCGCTGCTCTTAAATCCTCTTCCGTCGCCTGGCTTTCCCATTCCACAGCATCCCGCTGGCGCGCGATTTTTCCCCATAGGTCGACTTCATAGCTGGTACCAAGGCTAGCAGAACTGCTTTTCGTCCATGATGAGGAATGGTTTAGTTCGTTATTACTATTGGCATTCATCACAGCGTTCAAACTGGGATCGTTAACGATGCCAACTCGCTCCGCATTAAGCCTGGCACGGTAGACACGCAACACGGCGCCAGCAACGTCATTGTTGCTTGCCATAACCTGCCGGATCCAGTTATCAAGCTGAGTATCGTGAAACGCCTTCCAGTCAAACGGCACCGTCGTGCTGGCATTGTCATCCTTGAGCCAACTGACCGGATAATTAACATGGGGTGTATGGTAGTCGCTTTTCAGGCTGTTTCCGCAACCGGTGCTGAGCGTAGCAGCGAGGCAGACTGCTAAAGGTGATAAAATTTTCATGGGTTACTCACTGGCCAGTGAAACAACCGGATTCATTTTTGCCGCTTTGCGGGCGGGGAGATAACCGAAAATCATGCCGATTAACGTTGAGCAAAAAAGCGCGGTGGCAGCGGCCTGCCAGGAGTAGATAGCCGTTAGCATCCCTCCCGCCAACATGTTAAGCAGCGGCGCGATAGCATACGACAGTGCGATACCTAAAGCGCCACCGATCAGGCACACCAGTACAGCCTCAATCATGAATTGCTGCATAATATCGCTGCACCGCGCACCAACGGCCATGCGTATGCCGATTTCATGGGTACGTTCGGTGACGGAAACCAGCATAATGTTCATCACGCCGATACTGCCGATCATAAGGGATATAGACGCCACCATCAGGATCAGAATGCTGAAGGTCATCGAGGTACGCTCGATAGATTTTCGAATCTGCTCAAAATTGTAAATCTGGAAGTCCTTAACACCGTGGCGTTGGGTGAGCAGTTGAGTAATCACACTGACCGCAGCTTCATTAGCGACATCGTCCTTCAGCCGGATGCTAATGCTGCTCAGTATCGGCTTGCCCATGATGCGGTACATTACCGTGCTGTAGGGCATCCATACGTTAATGCGGTTTGCCTCATAGTTATTGCTTTTGGCGATGCCTACAACCCGCGCCGGCACGGAGCCAAGAAGGACAATTTGTCCCAGCGCTTTCAGCCCTGCTTCATCGAATAACGCCTTACGTGCGTTTTCGTCGATAATCACTTCTTGCAACCCATTGCGGTCATCCCGGAAGGTTGCCCCCTGCAAAAGTTCAATGCCATTGACGCGAAAGTGATTACGCCCAACCCCGTTGATTGAGGCGGTGGCGGATTTTCCGCGAAAGCGGATTTTATCTGAAGCGCTAACCTCAGGGCTCACACTGTCAACAAAGCGCTGCTTCGCCAACGCATCCGTATCTGCAGGGACCAAAGTACGGATACTATCATTGTCGATGCTGTCATCAAATAGGTCACTGCCGGGATAGATCTTGATCATGTTAGTGCCAAGATCCTTGATGTTCTCCAGCGTCTGCTGCTTGGCACCCTCGCCCAGCGCCACCACCGTCACTACTGCGGCGATGCCGAAGATAATGCCTGTCATGGTTAACGTCGTGCGCAGACGGTGCGCGTTCATCGCTTTCAGCGCCATATGCAACGATTCTCTGGTGCGATCAAGCAGGCTTTGCCAGCGACTTTGTCGGGTGCGGTTTGGCGGCGATAAAGATCCCGTGATAGTCACTCGGCTGCCGCTGTCAGAGATGATCTCTCCGTCCCGTAGCTCGATAATGCGCAGTGCGTGCTGCGCTACTTTCATATCGTGGGTAACCATCACCACCGTGTGCCCGCGCTGATTGAGCTCACTGAGAATGGAAAGTACTTCCTGCCCAGATTGGGAATCCAGCGCGCCGGTAGGTTCATCTGCGAGAATAATCTCGCCCCCGTTGATTAACGATCGCGCAATACTGACACGCTGCTGCTGTCCGCCGGAGAGTTCTCCTGGCTTATGGTGTTCACGCCCTTCCAGCCCCAGTCTGGCAAGCAGCATAGCGGCTCGCTGTCGGCGAAGGTCACGCTGGCTGTTTGCGTAAATAGCAGGGATCTCAACGTTGCCGAGTGCGCTCAAATCTGGCATCAGATGGTAGCGCTGGAAGATAAATCCAACATGTTCGCGGCGCACTCTTGCCAGCTCATCCGGGGAGAAATAAGCCGCATTCTTGCCGCTGACGAAATAGTCACCGCTATCCGGCACATCAAGGCAGCCCATAATATTCATTAGCGTGGACTTGCCAGAACCTGAAGCGCCGATGATCGCGACCAGTTCCCCGGCGGCGATGGTCAGGGTGATATCCTTCAGCACCGTCAGTGCATGTCCGCCGTTGGTATAGCTGCGGCTGATGCCCTTTAGCTCGATAATATTGCTCACAGGATGAGTCCTTCCCCTGCCGGTTTCTCACCCGGTTGCGACAGTACCACTGTTTCCCCGGCCTTTAAGCCTTCGAGGATCTGAATATCGACGCTGTTGCTAATCCCGATTTTCACCTCACGGGGTTCCCGCTTGTTATCGCCGGTCAATACTTGTACCTGCTGTTTATTCCCTTCAACTTTATGCACGGCCTGAATCGGCACCAGCAGCGTATTTTTGGCTTCACCTACCACTAACGTTACCTGCGCCGTCATGGCGATGCGTAGTCTATTTTCAAGGTTTGACACGTTTAATAGCGCGTTGTAGTACACGGAAGCATTCGATGTTCCGGAGCCGGAGTTATTGCTGGCAAGGAGATCATCTTTCATCACCGACTCAGGTGCTAGCTCCACGCTCCGCAGCGTGGTGTCATAGCGGCGGTCTGGGTCGGAGAAAATGGTGAAGTATGCCTTTTGCCCTGCGGCAATACGAGTAATGTCGGCCTCAGAAATTTGGGCCTTGATGGTCATCATATCCAGCCGAGCCAGCTTGATGATGGTTGGCGCACTCTGGCTTGAGTTCACAGTCTGCCCCTGCTGAGTCACCACCGCAATCACGATACCTTCCATCGGCGCTAGTACTCGGGTATAGCCCAGATCGACATTTTTCTTGTCGACTTCAATCTGCGCCTGCACCAGACGAGCGTTAAGGGACAACAGCTCTGCACGTGTAGTCGCTAGGGTAGCCTCGGCAGATTCAAAATCTTCACGTGAGCTGGCATCTTCGCTCAGCATGCTTCGCTGACGTTTGAAGCGCAGATCAGCCTGCTTCAGTAGCGCCTGTTTAGCCTGCAAGTCGGCTTTTACAACGTTCAGCGCCGCCGAGGCGGTACGCAAATCATTACGCTGCGGCACATCATCAATGTCAGCTATCAACTGCCCTTTGGTTACATGATCGCCAAGTTTTACTTTAAGCGACTTCACCTGACCGGAAACCTGAGCACCGACATTGACGCGTTCAATCGCGTCTATTCGCCCTGTGGCCAGAACGGTATTTTCGATGTCGCCCAGGCGTGCCGTAGCGGTAACGTAGTTCGACAACTGTGGACGCTGCAGATAAATGCTCACTGTGGCGATGATGATAATGAGTAAGACTGCACCGATTAGCAGCATACGACGGGAAATGAATTTCATTAGTATTGTGCCCAAGTATTCCATGACAAGAAAAGCAACGATTCAAGCGATTCACATTAATCTATTTAGCTTGTACGAGAGATCAAAGCATAGCTAATAAGTTCGCGAGAAAAGCAGGGGCAATCCGGCGATAGTTCGTAGCAATGTCAATTACTCACGGCCCTTAGATCGATGATTGTGGTGAAGCTACCTTGTTCAAAGGCACGTTTAATCTGCTTGGTGAGCGGCTGTCCGGCAGGTTATCCAATTAAGTCATGGCGCTAGTCACGCCCTACTAATTGCTGAGCACAGCTAGCACGGTTGTGACATAGGCGAAACGAATAAACCAGACAGCACAAAGAATGTGCACCGTAAAAGACGAGTTGAAATGCGAGGGACCATAGAACTACATTAGTCGACATAAAACAACACATAAATTGATGTGAAAATTGGGAAGCTAAGCTGAAAAATTACTCGGCCTATGTTTTGAGGCATGTAAAGGTGAATGGCACAGTTTCCCTGACCTCTCATAGGTCTTGGCACAAGAATAAAGCCAATCAAATTGTTGACGGTTTACGTGTTTTTTAGTCTCAGAATGTTTGGAATATCTCTGATAGTAAATTGAGATGATAAATTTCAATTTAAACAATTAATTGACTTCTTAACGTACGTATTTGCTCTGTTGGTCATCAACCCGCTATATTTGGTTGCGTGATGTGTTGACTCGCTTGCCGAGCTAGCCCAACAGCCGGATCAATGAACTATTACCTTACGTCGAAAACCGCTTCAGATAATAGTATCCATCTTATTACATTATTTTAATCGAATAAGGCGAGTTCACAGTTCGCTTACCTAATACATACTGACTTTATAGATTAAAAATATGATAATTAATGTTTTTTAGACATTAAATTGAACTTTTAGAGGAAGTGCGCACGGAACCGCTTTTTGCACGGTTGAGCTTCAGCCCCCACAGAGCACTATTTAACGGAAACAAACTGCCCCCTACAGCATGATCTGGTTGTCCATCCTGAAGTGATCGTCAGACGAGAGGACTCAAACAAAACAGATGCAGTAATGAAGGAAAGGGGCATATTGCTTGTTACAGGCTCGCACAGTTATCTGAAATTACTGTGGATAGTTGCCTCTTAATATTAGGGGCTGAAATCCAATTTTAAGAAAACGTACCTCAGTGAAGTAACTATCTGAGATATTGAAATATAATAGATATGGAAGCGCCTTTTAAAGGGGACTTTTAAAAGATATTTATCTGGCAATGTTTTCTTCTAATCTATTTTTCAGATGATAATTTCGCTCTAGCATTACGGTTGGCCCCTTTAACTTGTAGCCTCAATATAAATATTATTAATATGTTACATTAATTGTCACAGTATCAGAATAACTGTCTGGTATGTAATTGGCGCTGGGTACGGTGCCATAGATAACATAAGGAATGGTGAAGCCATTACCAGTACCCGACACAGTATTTTGCGTCGTGTTCCCCCACACAGTACCTGTTGAGCCCGAGGAGGATCTAAGCTGATACGGAACCGCATCAATATTACTACCAGTGCCTTTCATTATTCCACTGCCCGCTGTATTACTGTTGGATGGCACTAGCCCTATAGTGTAAGGCGTGTTGTTAGTACAAGCGACACCTAGAGTGTTAAATGCCGCCAAGTTAATTTGGTTTGCATTCACGCTGCCAAAGCTAATGTTGTTGGCGTAGATGATATCGCACTGTTTCAGGACCATAGCCGTAACGTTAAACGGGAAAGTAGCAACGATGGTGTTACCACAAGTCGTGGGCGGAGCAAGTAATCCGACATTAAGAGTAACGATGCTAGTTGCAGCTGTATAGTTGTCCTGAAAGCGTCCAGGCACGCTGGAGAGTTGCGGTGTTGGTATTTGTCCATAGACAGTCAAACTTCCGGTCACTGGTGTTAAGTTTAAAAGGGGGATCTGAACCATGGGAAAAGTAGTGCCAGGCTGGTATTGACTGCCCCAAATGATGGTATTGCCTGCGTTCTGATACAGTTGATAGTTCAAGGTGTTGGCCGGAGGGCCTGCTGAAGACATCGTCCGCGTAGCAATCTGGCCACTGACAGATGAGTTACCAATGTTAAAGCATAGGTTAATACCCGCGAGTACATCACCAAGTTCTTTTGTACAAGAATAATTAAAGGTCATAGAAGTTGACGGCCCGGTACTTGCAAGCGGGTTTACCGAGGAAAAATTGACTGTGGAGACGTTACTCAACGAGCATGTTACCGCGTGGCTGGCAGCCTGACAAAGCAGCAGAGATCCCATTAATAACCAGAGTTTAATCCTCATGGGTTATACCTCTTTGATTGATACATTTACTTACCCCTTTATTGGCATACCAACGGGCCAATTTGCGGAATATCTTCTGTTTTCTCAGGGAGATAAAAATGGACACTGCAAGTCCCCGTTTCTGTAGAGACCTGCAACCGATTATGTGTTTCCAGCGTATCAAAGTATGCCATTCCTTCAAAACCAACAAACGAAGAGCTTTGCATGCCACCGTTTAAGGTGGCTTTGCTACCCTGCGGAAGAAATCTGCCACGATCATCTACTAGGATCACAAGCGCCGCGCGCACAGGGGTAATACCAAAGTTCACCAGTGAACGATAGCCCGCCTACGGCGGGAACTAAGACTCTGTTACTAAGGTGCTTTTTTCAGTTTTCCTAGCTCGTTATAATCCTGTGCAATTTTAAGGGGTCAGTTCAAAAACTCTTCTTTCAGATAGATTATGGCTGGGGCAAGCTACTCACTAAATACGGTGACGCCATACCTGAATGGACTCAATTGGTCGTCGAGCGCATGCTCGCCTGTGGTACCCCTGGCATGGGATTACACCGATACTGCTGCGCATCTCCTCATTGCACACATGCCAAATACATTTGCTACAGCTGAAAGGGAAAGGCTGTAGCGCCTGCGGTATGAAAGCCACTGAGCGATGAGAAGGTAGTGGTCGCATTTTTCACATCTGACTCGTCGTAGAGCTGGCATAGATATGCCAGCTCTACGAAAGCGGCATGGGATGGCATGGATGAAAACCAACGAAATCACGGGTTACTAGAATCTACAAAGATTGAAACACCATAAGGTAAAGAGCCCATTTTTCCATATCTAATTTTATAATGATTAATTATCATTGAAAACCTTATGAATACACCGTCGAGGCAAAAGTGTTTTTCAATAAAAAAAATTTCATCCTTATATTCATGATTTTCACAATTGTAGGTTGTGCAAATGTAAGATTGAAGCACCCTACGCCCTCCCAAAAAATGGTAATCACCGCGCTAAAGGAATCTCAGGAATTACTCGACATTAATGAAAATAAAATAGATCTCCAAAAAATAAAAAATATTGAAAAACTTCCTGTAAACGAACTACCAGCTGATTTTTTTCTGGCGAAAATTAATCCTGACTTAACCATACATACTATGGGATTTACCAGCAATGAACTTCTTGTAGGATTGCACTCTGGGCAAGATTTGAGAAATGCAGGAATTATAATAAAACCTATCAAAGGTTTTATTTATAATTACACAGGAAAGATAGAACGTGTTTTATATGCTACACCACACATGGTTGATTCTGAAAATTCACGTGAAGATATGGTTCTGTATACTAAGCCAATATCACCGTTTAGTGTTATAGTTTTATATCAGGATGGTACTAAAGGTCAATTCGATTTTAAATCTAAAGAAACAACCGCTATATTTGGCGGTTTTTACTCAACTAAATTAGATAAATTTGATGGTAAACTTTGGATTAATAACAAACTTTATTCAGACCGTTATTATGTAGGTATGCCATATAGTCAATAAGGGAAAAAAGGTGGTGATTTACCCCAACTGTTAGAGCTGGCATATCTATGTCAGCTCTAAATTTTGAAGTTCATTAAGCAAGATTTATTTTTCAAATCTTTTATAGAGATTGTCTGGAATATCAAGATATTGCAACGTATTTTTATCAATCACTTTGATGTAATAAGGGTTTTCTTCATTCTCGATCCAATCACCATGACGTCTAAGATGATTGGTATCTTTTGAAAAATCATAATTATTATCTGAGTAGAAATAATTTTTCAGATTGTACTCATCACGGCTTTTATCATAGCTAAAAACCCATACATTCCCTTTCTTAACGCCTACGAACGTCCCAGCCAACGCAGCGCCATTATCTACACACGCCGCTAGCAAACATGCAGAAATAAAAAAAATCCTACTACCCATATTTTTTTCATTTTTATCCCTTTCCTCGTAACGTTTTGGATTACTCCCCCCGATAACGCCCGTTAATCTAGGGGGAGTCGTTTTCAAGAGTATGCAAGCCATGAAAACTAATGAATTATACTAGCGTCATTAGCAATTTGGACGCAATAGCAGGTTCCTCAACAATTCGCGGATAAATCTGACGTAAACTTAGCGCCTTAGGACGTAAAGCTATTACGTTGAAATGCGTATTGCTGAACGCGCTCCGCTTGTCAGCATCGTGAAATCTCAAAATTAAAATTTTAAATTTTTGCGATGCCATATTAACTGCCCGAGGCTTTAGCCGAGTGGTACTACTCCTGAGGCGTTTACGCCGATGGGGTTAGGTTTTGGTTTTTTTGGAGTAACCTACTGATTTAACAAATCTTAGCCATTCTATTTAACCCGTTAACTGTTGTTATGGTTCCGTTGCTCCCCAAACCCCAATTACTGCCAAAAATCTATGCCACTTTAGAGATGGAAGTAAAAACAAAACCCGCTAAACCTGACTATGCCGTGTTGATGAAACAATTTACGAATGTAGATCCCTGTTAGTGCGTGTTATGCGGTGCTCGGATGGTATTTTCGAGTGCGGAAGTCGGTTCGCGAGCAGAAGCATTGCTGGCCCAACGCCATCAGCAGCTAGAAAAGAAGCGATGGTTATTCGCAGCGTAGGAAAGATCTGCCTTAAATTTGGATTTATACCCAAAGCTGAACATTTTCTAATCAGCCGTCAATTATCGAGGCATTTTTGTCGTTGTTTATGAAAGAAAACGCTACCTTGCAGGCAGAGATTTGGCTTTATAACGTTAATAATAACTAATTGAAAATACTAACCATCGAGGCTCGTGAATAAAATTCCATTCAGACGCAGGATAGATTCTAGCAAGCCAACTTATCGTCAAAATCGGTGTTGCAAAAACGGGAGTGACCATAGATTCTGTTTCCTAAATGGAGTCTTAACCATCAAGCGGAGGCATATCGTTTGATAACTAAGCTTCAGATTCCATCAAGCATGAAGTCAACAGCACCTTTGATGACTATCCTATATGCTGTTGCATCACAAAATTCTACACCAAGCGCTTTTACCGGAATAGTCGCTGCTTCATGAGTCATCAATACGTATTTTTTACCGTCAGTCATATCTAGTACCGGGTTAAGTCTTTCTGGTGGCCGATGATGCCCAAAACGTTCTACAGGCATTAAAGGAATAACCAGACGGCGATTAATATCGCCAATGATGTCACTGGTAATATCGATTAACAACGGGAAAACCGCGTTTTTACCGGCACCTCGATATACAGTAAATTGCATTGTTAAAAACTCCGGTACTCGTCAGAAAAACATCCCGTTTCTTCTCCAATACGATTTAGTACAGCAACAGATTCTGCGTTATCTTCGAGCCAGCGCATCGCTGCATTTTTTTTGAGTTCTGTATCAAGTGCAGCTGCTAACGTGGCGCTCATATTTAGGCCTGCTTCACGAGCCCGTGACAGCAGGCTACGCTCCAGAGTCACGGTGACATTCTGTGTATTACGCTTAATGTTCATGATAGAAATACCCCAGATATAGGTGTGTAACTTACACGGATAGTAGCACATTCGGTGGAATATTTCATCTGACTGATGCCGCTTTGCGGCATGGAGGCGCCAGCTGTTGTTAGATATGACACTAACGTTAAACGGCGCCGGTGACGCGGCGTAGCCGCCCTGCTTTGATAGGTATCACCAACCACCCCCCCCCTGCAAAGCTAACTCCACCAAAAGCGAAGTAGAACTTTCATTATGCGGTCGGAGTGACCACGACAAGGCTAAGCCGTAGTCGGGGTGTATCTCCGCGTTAGCGGGGCGTAGAGCCGCTTACGAGCATGTATCCGAAACAACCCGCTACATTACTTACAGCACCACAAACCCCCTAGTTACAACATCCACTTTAAAAGCGACTCATTTCCGGCCCTTTGGGCCGGGGGCGAGCCGCTTTGCAGTGGGATAAGTTTCGCTCTGTGGTTGCCGATGTGCACGGTGACAGATGTAGATGTCTTGTGTGTTGTAACTAAAGAGGTTCTGTATGGGGCCCGTCGCATGGCGATAGGAGGAACTTAAACTTCTGAGCGGCACGGCTTGTCCGTTGTAAGCGAAGGCATTATTGGTCTTTAGTTGTCTCCGTTATCCACTGATTTTATCCAGTGAATAATAACGTATTTATTAAAGAGAATACGTAAGGGTGAAACCCTGAATGAATTGCAGGTTATTACGGGTCGGTTGCAGGTAACCTCTTCTGCCTGTTTGCAGATAAATGTGGATAAAATCATAGCGATGACATTTCTGACGTATTTCAGGCATCGATGAAGCCTTTACGGGGTTGGGGGGGAGTGTTTTTTGTCCAGAATAAGACAGCAGACGTGAGGATGCCTCCGCAGGGAGCGGATGGTTTAAAAGTAGGCAGGGTTAATGTGGCGGTGGTGAACCCGGCGGCTGGAGGTTCACCAGCTCCAACTGGTAAAGCTTCGTCCAGACCATTTTCTCGAATTGTTGTGGCGTCAGGTTCTGTGTCTGACCTTTCATTGAGCGGAATATCTGCTCTGCGACTTGGCGTTTGCGTTCATCAAACGGCAGGTCTTCCAGCTGACGGCGCTGTTTACCCTCAATGGCACGCGTACGGCGACTGAGGATAGTTTGTTGACGACAGCGCTCATACCAGCGCTTACGCGCTTCTCTGACCGTCAGAAATTCCCCAGACTGCAAGACGCCGTCCTTGATAGCACGTAGACGTTCGTCACGCTCGGCGCGCAGCTTATCCATGTCGACGCCCGTCATCTGCCAGCCGATATCCGTGATGATGATGTGCTTAGGGAAACGGCAACCGTTCACAAAATCCCATTCGGTTTCAGGAGACAGGATCACGTTGAATTTGGCCAATTCATCAATAAGGCGAGAGACACGGGAGGTGGTCACGGCACTGTCAGCAATCACATGGCCATCGTCATCGTGCGGGCTGAGTTCTTCAGCCAATCGCGTGATATTGATGGTCACAATGCCCGTGGCCAAGTCCACTTTACTTATCAATAGCACAAAAAGTGAATCCAGCAGACGTCGACGCACCTCGCGAAACGCACGCTTGCGGTCGCAGTAAGGACGAAGGAAAGTAAATAAGGGATCGGCAGACACACGACGTCGTATCACCCATTCGCCAGTGGTTTTATCCACGCTCATCAGATTACGCAGCGCACGGCCGTGCTGTTTGCTCAAGGGTTTATAGTGCGCAGGGCGCACATAAAGCGGAGAAGGACATTTGCACGCCGTTGAATGTTCCCCACGGTGGCGTTGGTCTTCTTTTTTAGGCTGTTCAACGGTGCTTACATCAACCACACCATCCTACGCTTACGTTGCGCAGAAGGAGTAAGCACGAGAGGTCTTGAAATTCTCGACGCATAAAACTATACTCCCTGCATAGAGCAACAGCTTCTATGCAGTTTATGAAGGCCCCGTTAATCTTCTCCAGTCCGCCAAGATAGAGGAAGATTATCGGGGTTTTTGCTTTTTAGATTCAGTCAAACACCCTCAACCGAACCTATTCCCTGCCACCTTTCGGCGTGGCCGACCAAGAATTCTTCACACGAACAGGAATTTAGCACTCAAAAGCAGTTCAAGCAAGAAATGTGACTACTCACATAAAAATTCTCGCTGTATGAGCAGTTCAATCGCTTCCGCCTGAGTTAATCCATTTTCCTGACAAAATGCGTCCAGTTTAGCTTTGTGTTCATTCTGGATGAACACATTAACAGGTTTATGAGTCTCCCTTTTGCGAGAAACTGAACGCATTTTTCTCTCACTTACACTAAGAGGTGTACCTTTGCGGTAAGCTCGTTTTGATGAGGAGGTTACTGCATCTGTGGATTGTGACATCTCTACCTCCTCAAGGATCTAAAAAGGATCGTTGAGGATAAGGATACTACAAGTATCACAAATACTGCAAATCAATAGCTTACGTTGTTTTTTTACAATGAAAAATTGCATCCGTGTTGGCGCACGGATCATTAAGACTTACGAGGACTTACAGGGTGGTGAGTTGGATAGTGAAACAACCCACCTGAGGATGAGGCTATAGCTTGGTTTTTACTGTGCGGCCTAGCCGCTCAATGGCGTACTGCTGTTCATTCGCTTCGACCGTAGCCACCGCATTACCCTTGATGTCATACCGCGGCGCACCGACAACGGTTTGACTGAGGTACACTTTCGAACGCGTAATGCTTTTCAAGCAGCGTTTAATGCGCTTATTCGATATCGGGTAAGCGTTAAGCTGCTTATCCGCCACCAACTTTTCGAAAGTCCCCACTGCCATCAGTTTCGGGGCATCTCCGTCAAATATGCCCGGCCAGTAGGTTTTCATCTCGTTGATAGCCTCATCCAAGGGGATAAGCGTTACGCCCTTGGGGGCTTTCCGTTGACGTGGCACTGCTTCTTTTATAGCTTTTTTGACGCTATTTGGCGGCGACGCGGGCGGCGTTTCACGCTTAGGCGCGACCTTTGCCGCGAGTGCCTGCTTCTTCACTTTCCACGCCGGCGGCGTAGTGACAGTGATGACCTTCTTACGTCCTACCACGCGAGTTCCCTGTAGCGTCGAGGTAGGAGGGATACCATTTGAGCTGCCGGACCCGCCCTCCGTTGTCTCAGGTGATTTACGTTTTAGCGTTAAGGTTTTCCGTTTTTCATCACTCATTGTTTTGATATTCCCTCATTGAATTAATAGCGGGACTGCCAAGCTTGCCCCTGTGACCAGCGGCTTTGCCAGTGTTCAAGATAAACCTGTGCCACCTCGGGCATCTGCCACATCACCACCACGTTTTCGGAGTTCGATCGCTGCGCTGCACGCGTATAGTTAAAAGAACCGGTTTGTACTGTGACGTCATCGATAATGGCCACTTTGTCATGCATTATCTTGTAGTTATCGACCGTTCTTACCTCAATCCCCGCATTCACCAGCAGGTTGATAGCCGTCACGCTCGCTCTGCCCTGGTTGGCTTTGCTATCGAGCACCACGCGTACATCAACGCCCCTATAAGCGCTTTTACCACCTCCGGGGAGGTAAATGAATATCCCATCAGGTTAATAGAGTGGCGAGCGATGTTGAGCGTGTTCATCACCAATTTCTGCGCACTGCCCTCGGGCGAAAATCCCACGATTACATGCGCATGACTCCCAATAGTACATAACAGGCTCGCGAGAAAGACCATTATACGTATTTTCATAAGGCAACCTCAGCAAGCATACCCAATAGCACCAGATGCCCCACGTAAAACAGCACAAAAAAATCGCGGGGCCAGAACCGCTGCATGCCCGCATTAATAGCGCGAACCGATACGAGCGCCATACCTGTGAGTATTAAGCCGGCGATAGCCGCTATGGGTGAAACCTCGATATTGAGCATCAGCACCATGCTGCACCACAAAAGGAAGCACGCTGCCAACTCAGCGGAGGATGTCGCCGCAAATAGATACCGCGCGCTGGCCAACATCATTATTCCCGCCAACCCGTAGCTGGTTTGGGCAAAGGGAAGCCAGAAAACGACGAGCAGTAACCCAAGCGATACCGATAGGCGGGATTTCATTTCACATAAGCGGATAGCCTGACCGGCGACTGCGAAAGCAAACAAGATATTGCCCTGCCACCACGGGAGCCCGGCAAGCGCATACCCCAGCTGTGCAAAGAGCGCCCACACCCACAGGTGGTTGAGGGAGGGCTGTCGCAGGGCAGGATGTCGCATCAGGTTATATGCCCATACCACGCCAAACAACGGAAAGGCACCGCGCCCCAGCCACATCATCCACGGGTGATGGAGCCCCAAAATGCTGTTGGCATGGTCGATAACCATCAGCAGCATCGCCACGGTTTTTATCACATCCAACTGACCCGATGTCCAGGAGAGGTAAGGGGCTAACCCTTGCCCCATAAGACTTAAGATGTCTAGATTCTCAGTACGTTTTGAATTCATCTTATGCATGGTGTTATTCCCTTTATCCCAGCCCCGGCGGTTGTCACGATGTTCCATCGTGGGAAACGCCGGGGCCGACAAGCCATCGGCGCGTCAGTCGCCACCCAACGTTTTCTCACGCTGCAGGTCGCGCACCACCTCATTGTCTAACTGCTGTAGGCGTTCACGCTGTTGGTTTTCTGCCACCACTTTATTCACCGCCTCCGTTTGCACGCGCGCGTCAGGCAGTTCTGGCAGCGGTGACTTATCGTCGCGGTTGCCCGCTAATCCTTTGATAACATCGCCAATCAACGCTTTGACCTTCTCATCAGGCAAGGTCACATCCTGCTCAGGCTTGTCTGTCCCCAACATCTCTTGGGCTGTTCTTTCTGCCTGTTTTTCCAACGCCTCACGCGCGATGTCTTCCGCACGGCGACTGTCGCCCACATCGGCCGGTGTGATGTCCACTGCCGTATCCGTTGCTGTCCCCGTTGTCACCTCAGCCACCTTATCGACCCACAGCTTGCCACCGGTCATCGCAGCAGGATTCCACGGTCGACCGTCGCCGGACAGTCTCACCACCACGCCGCTTTCAGGGTGACGAGCGGCCAACGCCACCCCCTCGCGCATCGTGGTGGCCAGCTGGTTTTCGCCGTTGCGGCTGGCTTGGAGGGCGACAAACTGCGCCTCCTCGCTGCCAAAGACACGCCCTTCGGTGCTCAGGGCATGGGCGTCCAGAGACTCTCCCTGTGTCATCGGCGCAAGCCAGACGCCGGAAGACTTTCCGTTTTGGTCAAAGGCGGGCAGGGCCACATGAGGCTGCGGATATTTACGGCCTGGTGCGATAAAGCGCGCCAGTGATTGCCCCTCCTGCAGCCCCGATTGCTTGAGGAGTGCTCGACCCACCGCCACCTCGGGCAACGGGGTAGCCTGACGCATCAACCGCTCGGCGTTGTTGACCGTGCGCTCATCGCGCGGTGCCAGTACATCGTGTGCGGTACTGCGTGCTTGGGTTTTGCCCATCGCATTAACCCACCCCTTGCGGTTGTCGGTATACACCTGCACATGCTGCTTAGAACGCGACAGGGCAACATACACCGACTCAAAGCTCACCATCTGCTTGCGGCCACCGTCGGTCCCTTCAAGCGCAATGGCAAAGGACTCACTGGCCCCCTGCGCACCGTGTGCGGTGACCGCATAGGCTAAATCAATATGGCTCTGCGCTTCATCACGATAAGGGGTGACCGTGCGCTGCTGTTGACCGTCTGTTAGCGTGACACTGTCACCCGCTATATCAGAGACCGTCCACACGCTGTTGGCAATATAGCCGCGCTCATTGTCACTTTTGGAAAACCGCATTTTGTCGCCCACACCGACCGTTATCATGTCTTGCTTATACAGCGTCACCCCTTCACTGGCGGCTTCGCGGGGTGAGAGCAACCGCGTATTGCCGGCGTTGTCGCGCAACGTAATCAGCTCAGCCTGCTTATCAATATCGGCTATCTGATGGTAGGTATTGTCCATGAGCACACGGTCACCACGGTGTTCCTCCCACGTACTCAGTCGCCTGAGTTCACCGTCGCGTACGTTCGCCGTGACTAAAATCGGAATAGAGGTATTACCGCCAAGTTCACCGGCGTTTTCACGAGCGTTATGTATCATCGCGTTCACCGCGCGGCGGTCGTCGTTCAAGTGCGTAACAATCAACGTTTGTGCGCGGGCGTCAGGCGTGCGCCCCATATAATCTGCGACAATGCTCTCGTAAAGAGTCGTTGGCTTGCCCTCATCAATACGCACACCGTCACCCCCCTCTTGGATGGCTTCTCGTATCGCATTTTCTTGCTCGCGGGTAAATTCCATCACCGAGCTGTCAGGAACCCACGCGTTGGGTTGGCGCAGCACCTGAACCGGTGCCACACTCTCCACGGTGGTCAATGCGCCACTGATATCACGCTCAATCATGCGATATACCGCAGGCCGAAGCACAGGGGTTTGGCGTACGATTTCCTGCATAATGGCCACGTCGGCGGCGCTGCGGGTTTGCTGCAGCTTAAACGGTTGACCCGGTGCAATCGGCTGCAGCTGGTCATGGTCTCCGCTAAAGACCGCCCGTCCACCGCCAGCCGCAATCAGCGCGTAGGTTTTGGCCATGTCGGTATTGCCCAGCATCGAGCTTTCATCCACCACAAAAACCGTATTGCGATAATCGGGTGTTTCACCCTGTCGCTGCTGCTGGGCGGTGTCATAGAGAAAAGAGGCCAGCGTTTGGGCATCAAGCCCCGCGCCACGCATCTCGCCCACCGCACGATGGGTAGGCCCTAGCCCGATGACGCGAGGACGGCGCTCTTCAGGCAGGGTATTGATGGCCTGCATCACCGCACGAAACTGGGTGGTTTTCCCCACGCCGGCATAGCCCTGCACCACCACAAAACGGTCGGGCGTTTCGAGTATCATGCGCGTCGCCGCCTGCTGGCCCATTGTCAGCCCAGCCAAGAGACTCTCGGGGACGTCACTCATCAGCGGCGTAACCGCCTCTTTCCCCTCGGCAATATGGCGAATAATGCTTTTTTCTGCCTCAAAGGACGCCCGCGAGACTAGCAAATCATTGCCGTGCCCCTGAGCGACATCGACGGCAATCAACGCCCCTGACTTGACCTGTTCTCGAACTTCTTGCTCAATCTCTGGCGGCGTGAGCTTACCGTCACCAAACTCCTGCGCCGCCGCCAGCAAAGAGACGCGTGAAAACGCCAGCTTTTGGTTTTCAAGCGAAGGGACCGCTAAATGAATAGCCTGCTGTACCGGTGTATTCAGCGCCGTTTTCTGGTGCTGCAGGGCGTCATCGAGAACAGACTCACCCGCCACGGTTTTTATCTGCTGCGTCACGACCTTAAACGCCGGATGACGCGTGAGTTTTTCAGCGGTTTTTTCGGGGCTTTGCGCCGAGTACATCTGTATCTGTGCGCCGCTGCGCGACAGCTGATTTAAGGTCATCTTATCAAGGTCGCGGTTGCTTGCGGCCACAAAGACCGTCGCATCATCGCTGACCGAGCGGCCTAATCCTTCCACCCACGCATGCCCCACCTTTATCGCAGAGAACGGCGAATCGCCCACGGGTAGCGGCTGAGCGACACTTTTGCCATTACGTACCACGGCCATCTTGCCCTCGGCATGGCTCACCACGCTGAGCTCATCACCGGCGCGCAGTTTATGCTCCGGCATTTTCCCCAGCACGTTCAGCTTTTCCCCCACGGCAACCGGCATCTGCTCTGAGCGATACAACGACCACTGGCTATTTAATGCCGACAGTTTAATCTGTTGGCTTTCTCCCGCTTCATTGCGCAGCGTCAGCGAGTGCGTTTTTCCCGTGACGCGCTCAATCACAAAGCGCTCATGGGTTTTGGTTTCACCGTCCCACTTCTCCATCACCATCCCCTCACGGTAATGGTCGCGTACGGTGCGACTCTTGCTGTCGACCCATACCGGTACCAATGTCGGCACGGTGATGTCCTGCTGTGACAACACGCCCTGAGTCTTCAGCTCGGCACGCACGGTATCCGTCAGAATATCTTGCTCGCGCACGCCCGACGTTTGCACCACGCCTTTTCCGCCCGCCTGAAGGTGCGCCACGTAGTCGTGGGCCAGCTGGGCATAGCGCTGGTTTTTATCCGCTTCGCCCACAACCACCGCATCTATCTGTTTTCCGCCCTGATAACGGTAGTCGTTCACGCCAGCATCACGTAAAACACTGAGCGCACTTCCGGTCCCGCTTCGCTGCTGGGAATCCATCACGAGCAGCTGCACGTTGTTACGCACGGCGCCATCAAGCAGCGATACCGCTTCTTTGAGCGTCAGCTTTTCTCCCTGCTCCACAATCAGGGTGCTGTTGGGCACAAATGCCGTGCCATCCAGCATACTGCGCTTAGGTAACACGGCCTCTTTGCCCAACTGTGCATCCTGCTGCAAATAGGCCCGCGCTTTGGTATCGCCCGCTAAGATTTGTACCTCGCGGCCCTGCTCATGTGCCAGATTCACCAACTCCGCCACGCGGTCGCATTGCACCAATGCACCGCCACCCCCTGACAAAATGGCCATCGGCGGTTTGTCCTGCGCCAGTACGCTAACCGCGTCGCTGTAGGGCGCTGGTCTGTCTATTTTGCTGTTCGGACTCACTTGGACATGACCTTGACGCATCACTTCCTTGCTCAATGCATCGATAGACAGCTCATCGAGCACATGGACATCGGAGGTAAAAATCCCCTTTTCTTTATCCAGCGGGATAAGCTGCTGACGGGCAATGGCTTCATCTATCCCCTCTCGGGCCTGCTGAATAACGCCATCGAGCGCAGGCAACTGACCGACCGTCTTGGCCAACACATCGGCATAGGTAAACTGGGTTTTGCGCTCACTGAGTAGTGAAATGGCCTGCGTCACCGCCAGCCCGACATCGGCCGGTTCCTGCGACAGTGGCGCTGGCGTCAAACCGTCTTGAACACGCGTATCCGCAAACTTGCGATACGCTTCCATATCAAAGCCGGTCGTTTTCAGCGTTGTCAGCCACTCGGCCATCTTCTGTGTAGGTTCAAGGACTTCTTTCGACTTGCGGGTATCGAGAGCAGCAACATCGCGCGATTTAAGGGACGCATCCGCGCCCACCGCAGACTCAATCGCTTTGCGACGATTGGAAAAAACATCGACCGGCACATCACGCATTTCCCACATGCCATGCCTGCCAACCACATCGACTTCATAGCCCATCGCTTCAACGTCAGTGCGTAAGGCTTGGCGATATATCTTTCCGAACGCGATTTGGTTGGCCAGAACGTTATCTGAAAAACCGGTCTTACCCACCGTATCGCTGCTCAGTGCCTGCCACTTATCCTCATTGCGTGTGGCATTAAGCACCACGCTGTGGGTGTGTAATTGGGGGTCTTGGTCACGCGAGGTATCGTGGTTAAAGCGGGCAATCACCAGATTACCGGTAAGCACCGTTTCTGAGACGCCGTCACGCATCGTACGGGTCGATGCTAATGCTTCCACCTGCTTGAGCGCGACATCAACGGCGCGGTTATGGGCTTCAATCAGGCGTTTATCACCGCCCAGCATCGCCATCACCGAAACACTCTTGGGTGCAGAGAAAGTCAGGTCATAGCCCGGACGGTGCTTATTACTGCCACCCTGCAGACGGGACAAATCGGAACCGTCAGGCAGTAATCCCTTAAGCGCACGGGTGAAGGTGTCTTTATCGATGCAGCCCTCTAAACCCAACAGCTTGGCGCCCTCGCCATGCCAACGGTCATCCATACTGCCCAAGACGTAATAATTGTCTTTGTCGGTGTAGTAGCCTGCTGCTCCGCCTGCCGACTTCACCTGGCTAAAACTCATCATCGCAGATAACCTTTTGTTTGTTGTATCTTAAATAGAAGAGGGATATCCCATTGACATATCCAACAAGTAAACTACACTGGATATACATCTCGTATATCCAAAGGAGACACACATGGAAACTAGCGTATTCCTCAGCAATCGCAGTCAGGCTGTTCGTTTACCCAAAGCCGTGGCACTACCCGAAGATGTCAAACGTGTAGAGATCATTGCTATAGGTCGAACTCGCTTAATTACGCCAGCCGGAGAATCATGGGATAGTTGGTTTGAGGGAAATTCGGTTACAGATGACTTTATGTCTGAGCGCGAACAACCTGAAATGCAAGAGCGTGAGGCCCTGTAATGCTCAAATACATGCTTGATACCAACATTTGTATTTTCACCATTAAAAATAAACCGGAGTCTGTACGCGAAAAATTCAATTGCCACAGTCATCAACTTTGTATTAGTTCAGTGACTTTAATGGAGCTCATTTATGGTGCGGAAAAAAGCACCGCACCTGAGCGTAACTTAGCCATCATTGAAGGTTTTACGGCACGTTTATCCGTACTTAATTACGACTGCTATGCAGCCGCACATTCTGGTCAAATTAGGGCTGAGCTAGCGCGCTTTGGTAAACCTATTGGCCCCTATGACCTGATGATTGCTGGTCATGCTCGGAGTTGTGGACTTATCGTTGTCACTAACAATACACGTGAGTTTGAGCGTGTTTCTGGTCTGCGGCTGGAAGATTGGATCTAGTTACCCTCAAAATGTATCTCCTACTTCAACGTCATCGAGAGACGACTGACCGTGATTGATATTGACCTCTTCACGGCGTTGCATCGTGCGCTGGCCGTTAGCCTCATGCTCAGCTTGCCAACGCTCGTAAGCATCCGGATCAACCAGTTCGCCT